>CAZYGL010000110.1:0-5806 GCA_964647335.1 uncultured Syntrophomonas sp.
ACCAGCGATCTGGTGCTTTTGACCGGTATGGATTATGCACTGGCTTTGAAAAGCGAGACTATAAAAACTTTGGGTCTTGTTGACGAGCCTAATGCCATAGTCCTGGGATTAAAGCAGAATTTCAAGCAACATGCCTTGAATGCGGCAGATTTTTATTCGGTGGGTGCCCTGGTCAGGATACTGGCTGCAGAGAAAAAGGCGGAACACTACCTGCTCAAACTGAAGGTCCTGGACCGGGTCGAAGTGCACGACCTGGAGTTTAGGGGCGGCGAGATCCTGGCCCACTGCACTGTGGTCCCGGAAACCGTCGACCTGGATTTGAAGAGCCAGGAAGAGATGACGAACTATATCAAGAACATCGTCCATGACATCGGCCAGCATATCAAGGGCGCAGAACCATTCATCAAACTGTTTGACGATGAGAACGACCTTAATGCGCTGATGGGACAGTTGGCTCCATACCTGCGCATTTCCAGTGCCGAGCGCCAAGCTTTGCTGGAAACCAGATCACTCAAAGACAGGGCTCTGCAGTTTTTGGATCACCTCCTGAAACAAAAGGAGTCGATCAAATTGCAGGTGGAGATGGCGGAGCGCTACAGCGAAAAAGCCAACAAAATGCACCGCGAATCTGTGCTGCGGGAGCAGTTGAAAAATATACAGGAGGAATTAAACGAGGGCAAAGGGCAGGAAGCAGGCGACTACCGTTCCCGGGTGGAAGCAGCTGGAATGCCGCCTGAGGTACTGAAAGTTGCGCTGCAGGAAGCTGGCAAACTGGAGAGTCAAAGCCCAAACAGCCCGGACTATAATGTGATCCGGAATTACCTGGATATATTGCTGGAACTGCCCTGGAAGGAAGGCGAGGTCAAGGAGATCGATCTCCAGGCGGCTCGCCAGATCCTGGACGATGAACATTACGGCCTGGAAAAGGTCAAAGATCGAATTATCCAGCACCTGGCAGTGATGAAGCTGAAGAAAGATAAAAAGGGATCCATCATCCTTTTAGTAGGTCCTCCCGGGACCGGCAAGACCAGCCTGGGACGGAGCATAGCCGAAGCCCTGGACCGGAAATATATCCGGGTCAGCCTGGGGGGCATCAAGGATGAGGCTGAGATCCGCGGACACCGGCGCACCTATGTTGGGGCTTTGCCCGGCAGGATCATCCAGAATTTACGCAAAACCGGGCAGAAGAATCCCGTTTTCGTCCTGGATGAAGTCGACAAATTGATGATGGCCTATAACGGGGATCCAGCCAGCGCTCTTTTAGAAGTATTGGATCCGGAACAAAATCATAGCTTCACCGATCACTACCTGGAAGTGCCCTATGATCTGTCGGAGATATTCTTCATAGCTACAGCTAACTCCACTGATAGTATCCCGGCTCCCCTGTTGGACCGTATGGAGGTTATACCGATTTCCAGCTACACCAGCAATGAGAAATTCCATATCGGCAGAGACCACCTGGTTCCTCTGGTTTGGGCAGAACACGGACTCACCGGTGAAATGCTGGTAATCGAAGATGCTGCCTTGAAAAAGGTGATAGCTGATTATACCCTGGAAGCAGGGGTCAGGGGACTCCGCCGGCAACTGGCGGCAATTGCCAGGGTCAGTTCGGAAAAAATAGTTTCCGGCAAGGTGAAGACCCCCTACCTGATCGGGCCGGATATGCTGGAAGACATACTGGGTAACCCCCTGGCTCACCACGAAGTGGCCCAGCTGGACAATCCGCCCGGAGTTGCCACTGGCCTGGCCTGGACCCCAGTGGGTGGTGAAATCCTCTTTATAGAAGGAACCGCCATGCCGGGCAGCGGACAGTTGATTTTAACCGGCAAGTTGGGCGAAGTCATGAAGGAATCGGCCCGGATCTCCTTGAGCCTGGTCAAATCCAGGTTGGCGCTCCGCAGCCTGACCTTCAACTTCAAAGAAAAGGACCTGCATATCCATGTTCCATCGGGTGCGGTCTCAAAAGACGGTCCTTCTGCTGGGATAGCCTTGTTTTCGGCCATCGCTTCCCTGATCACAGGACTGAAGATCGACCCGACCCTGGCTATGACCGGGGAGATAACCTTAAGAGGCGCAGTCTTGCCAGTGGGTGGGATAAAGGAAAAACTTCTGGCAGCTCACCGGGCTGGTATCCGAAAGGTCCTGATTCCTCATGAAAATGCCAAGGACCTCAAAGAACTGCCGGATGAGGTAAAGGCCGAGCTGACCATAATCCCGGTTGAGGTCATCGAAGATGTCCTTCACGAAACCCTGGGCTTGACTCTCCCCAAAGTGGAGACGGTGCTTAAACAAGGCTGGCTGGATTACGGCCCCGCTTCCCCACCGCTGCTATAATCCGTTCTGTCCGAGAGGGATCAGCTTTAATCGCTGATCCCTCTTTTTGCTTCCATTTATCCTTGCCTGACTGCAAGCAGCCCTCTTTTCCATCGTATTTATTCGTAAAAAGGATGATTGGAGGCAGTTATATGAAAGGATTCCTACCGGTGTTGCTGTTGTGTTCCCTGCTGGTTTTCCCGGGTACAGCTTCAGTCGCGTCAGTCCACCCGACTTTCTCTGACACTGCCGGCCACCCGGCCGAGCGTGATATCCAACTGGTGGGCAACCCGTGTCATGGGGACGGGGTTATTGGCACAGCGGACTGTTAATGCGGAGACAGATTAGGATAAAGCATAAATGTAATATCTAGGCGGTTAATTGCAAGCAGCCGGAAAATATGTCGTAATGAATAGTAAATACATAAATGGAGGTAGGTCATCATGGTCATCATGGTCATCATGAAGAGACTTCTGCCCGTATTGCTGGCAGCCATTATCCTGCTTTTCCCCGCCGCAGCCCTGGGAGAACCCATTCATGCAGGTTTCTCCGACACCGCCAACCATCCTGCCAGTCGGGATATAGAGCTGGTCGCCAACCTGGGGATCATGGTCGGCACCGGCACCGACGTCAACGGATCAGCCGTTTTTAAACCCTCCGCTGTAGTGAGTAAGGCTCAGTTGGCGGTCGTCTTGCAGCGGACTTTCCAACTAGATTATGACCTTATCAGATTCATCAAGCAGCCGGTAGCCAGCGATTACTATCGGGATGTCCCCAATGAATCCTGGTACGCTGAGGCTGCGGTTATGTGTGCCATCAACAACATTTTCCCCAGCGGTGGCAATTTTGAGCCGGATGAGGCCGTCTCCCGCTTGGATGTTGCCCAGGCACTGCACCGTTCTTTCCAGGCCAAGCACATCTCCATCCCTATGATCATGCTGATGCCGGCCTTCGAAGACACCGACGCCTTGACTCAGGAAGAAATGAATGCAGTAGTTTTTGTCAATAATACCGGTATTATGCCAGGTGAATCCGGCTTCTTCAGCCCTGGTATGGGAGTGCAGCGTTCTAAACTGGCTCAAGTGCTGGGACGCTGTGTATACCTGATGGCACTGGGCGAGAATGATTCCGGCCAGGAATACCAGGTTCCCTCCGGCAACACATTTATCATCGCCCTGCCCAGCAATCCTACTACAGGCTATTCCTGGACTCTGCAGAATCCAGGGGACGGCAATATAGTCACTCCGCTAACCGACTTCTACCTGGCTGAATCATCGGGAGAAGCAATGATTGTCGGCCAGGGGGGCAAGCATTACTGGCAGTTCAAAGCTCTGCAGCCCGGTTCTACCAAGCTTGAGCTGGTATATGCCCGGACATGGGAGAGCGTTGCACCCCTTTCGGTCTTTACCTTGCCTATAACCGTGAGATAAACTGCCCTTTTGGCCTTTAGGTCGGGCTGGTTGAAAAATCCGGACAAGGCTGCTTAACGGTCATCCGTTGCCCGGCCGTCTCCTGATAGTGGAATAGCTTCACCCAGAAATGTTGGCTGGGGACGAATGATTTTAGCCAGCCAGAAGTCTTTGTTCCGGGCCAGTTTTTCACGGGCCAGATAGGCACTCATGGCTGAACCGTACTGGTGCAGGTCGGAGGGTACTCCATAGGATTCCAGGCCCAAAGCACGAGCAATGAAAAGCGCCCTGGGCAAGTGGTATTCCTGGGTGACAATAATCACCCTGTGGGCCTTAAAGATATCCCGGACCCTGTATATGCTCTCATAGGTGCTGAAACCTGCGTGGTCCATGAATACATCTTGCCCGGGGACCCCTTGGCCGATCAGGCTGTCTTTCATCGAATTAACCTCATCATAGTCCTCCCGGCTGTGATCCCCGCTAACGATGATCTTGGGGGCACGGCCTTGCTGATACAACTCATAGCCCACGATCACCCGATCCCTCAGCATATCAGAGAGTTTGCCATCCGGGAAAACATAAGCCCCCAGAATCAGGATTGCTTCCCCTTCAGGGACGGATGATGGGCTGCAGATATATTGGGATCCATTCTTTTCCACATAGTAGTCGGTGCCCAGGAACAGCAGAGCTGCGGCCAAAAATATGGCTGCGGCTAGAGCTGCAAGGATCCGTCTATATTGGCGCATGAAAGGCATAACCAACTTCCCTCCTGAATATATTCATAATTAAATCACTTTTGCCGCTCTAGGGAAACATCCAGCCCTGTCTGGGTCTCATTTATCCGGGCAATACCTATCCCTGCAGGAAAATCAGTTGTCTGGCTAGCCCAACTGTGGAGCGCTTACTTGCCATACGGCCCAATTCGATGCCGCAACCTGCCCGGTCCTAACCAATACGTGTTGACCGCAAGCGAACCATGTGTAATCGTATAGATAGATCTAGCCCTAACTTGTGGTTTATTCTCGGGATAATACGAGCCTGTTATTAAAAAGGCGCTGTCAGCATCAAGTTGAGAGGGGGTCATATTTATTAAGCGTTTAACCGATAATGTCACACTACTGGGTGACGATCAATTCCATTTATACCTTGTGGGGCAAAAGGAGGCCGTCCTGGTGGAATGCGGCACCCGTGCAGCGGTGAAAATTTTTGAAGAACAGTGGCAGGCGCTCCCATCCAAACCCCACGTAAAATACCTGCTGGCCTTGCACTCCCATTTCGATCACATCTGCGGAGTGCCTCTCTTGAAGGAAATGTTTCCCGATGCCCTGGTGGTTGCCAGCCATACTGCCAGTAAGCTCATGGAAAAAGAGAAACTGGTCAGGGAAAACTTTCGCAATGATGTGATAGTGACCGAGAACTATCTCAAGGAAGGCCTCCTGACCATCTCGCCCCCAGTTGACCTGGACAGCCGGATAGTGATCGACCTGTCAGTTGGGGAAAACGACACTCTGCTTATTGAACCGGGTCTGGAATTGAAAATCATCGATGCCCCAGGACACAGCAACTGCTCCATAGCTGCCTATCTGGAAAAAGACCAGGTAATGTTCGTTTCGGATGCAGTAGGCGGAATATCAAGCCAGGGGGTCATTACCCCAATGTTCTTCCAGGGCTATGAAATCTATATGCAGACCATTGATAAACTCAAATCCTACCCTACCAAGATCGTAGCCACGGCCCATGGAGTCCTGGCCTCCGGTTCATCCAGCGAAGAGCTTTACGGGCAGTTCTCCTCTGCAGCCCGAACCGGATCTGATTATATCCTGGAGGAATTGGCGGCTGGAGTTGATGAAAGCGCACTGGCCAGCTTGCTTTTCGACCGTTATATCAGTGACGGTTTCAAAAATTACCCGGTGGAGATGATGCAGGGTATTATGCAAATACTGATTCGCAGGTCCAAGGAGAGAACCTCCTGACAGCAGATCCAACTCCTACAGCAGAAAGAGGGCGGCGCCTGTAAGGCGCCGCCCTCTGCAACATTCAAGTGTCAACAACTCCGTCCCCGTGACAATGGGTTACCATTCGGC
>CAZYGL010000111.1:0-5799 GCA_964647335.1 uncultured Syntrophomonas sp.
TTGGCGGTTCTTTTCCCCCCCCCATAGATGTACACCCGGCACACCCCGTGATCAAGCATAAGACCAGAAGGGAATTCAACCATTTGGGCACATACAATACTATTCTCCCCTTCCGCGGGATAGTCCTGTGAACTTAAGGAGCCTTAAGAACTTCTATCCTGTTAACCCATTTGACCCAATAATTGCCTTCAATAAGCAGACCTGGAGAGGGTCCAGCTACAGCCAGTCGAAGGGGCTTGCCCTCATCATCGGGCAACCACCTGCCCTCCCGCTGGTATATGAGTATCGTCTTCAGTTGCTGAAGTGGTACTTCCTTCAGGTCAGCACTATAGGTGATGAAATCACCCATGACCTGCTCATAATCCAGTACGGTGGAATAACCATCCTGGGCGGAAACCATCACCGCATCGGAAGGCTCCAATCCTCCTACCAGGCGGCACAAATCCTCCAGAGGCACTCCCTTGACTTTATAAGGGCCGTATACTATCCCCACCGTGGAGAAAAATCCGCCCTCACCCCGGTATGCCGGGAGGGAAGTTATCTCTTTGAAGGAAAGCACTCTTTCTGCTCCATCACGGCCGACAATAGTCAGTTGCCAGGACTGGCTTTCCTTATCCGCCCATCCGGGCCAGGGATTGAAATATAGCCACAGGGCGCCTGCAATAAGCAAAATGCCCGTAATCAAGACTAGCTTGGCTGAGGTGTTTTTCATCTCCCTTTACTCCTTATCAAGAAATACAAGCCTATTAAGGCTGCCCCGGCTATTGCCAGGAGCCTCGGCAACCAGGATATTTCGGGATTAGGAGGCAATTCATGGGACTGATCAGGCAAATCAAGGTTAACGTTTTGGGGTGTCCCCTCTTTGTAGATTCTTATCTCATTGATCCATTTGCCTGACAAACCATTGGTACTCGGATATTGCCCTTCGAAGAAATGCTGGTATTTCTCCTGAGGCAGGGCAATCCTCATGTCGTTATTGCCAAATACGTGTTTTCCCTCACGGTTAGTGACTGCAGAAATAAATACCATTTGCAGAGCCGCACTGAATCCATTGTTGGCCGGATATCCAATCCCAATACTCTCTCCCTCGCGGGCATCCGCTCCATTGAACCAGCACAGCGCTATCACCCCTTGTATATCCTGGGGTGTGTATATGTTGCTGTAAGCGAATTCGGTATGCCACTTGTCTATGGACACCAGCATAAGCTCATCGCCGTTTTCCATCCCACCGATCAGTTCACATAGGTCCTTTACTGCAGTTCCTTTGACTGCTCCCTTATCCTTCAGATTGACCATCTCATCAGGGTCCCAGGGGTCACCTTCGAAGACAGGCCCCTGATGATAATAATGGGTCTGGCCGTCGCCGATAACGGGCAGGTTCTTTTCCATCCATTGGTAGTCAACCGTTCTCTCCGCCGATACGGTCAAACCATCAGTTTCATATTTTACGAGGTGCACTGAGGTGGTAACCCCTGCAGCATTGACAACGGATGGAAACCCGAACTGGATTTGAGCCAGCAGCAGCACCATAGCCAGGCATCCCCATTTTGGCTGGATCGTTCTTTTCATAAGTACACGCTCCCTTGTTTCGTGTATGTAGGATAAGGGCGGTAAATACCGCCCTTATCTGTTACACGAATAGCTGATGATTTTTTCTGCTTAATACGTATCTGCTCGCGATGGACTGCATCTATGGGATACGGAGGCAGATCGCACAAGAAATTTAAATCAGCTCTTTAAGGCATTTAGTATTACAGTCACAGCTTCAGCCCGGGTTGCGTTATTCTGGGGAGCCATGGTATTGTCCGGATTGCCTTTAATAAAACCCGCATTGACCGCAGCTGCAACAGCGTCCTTAGCCCATTCTGAGATTTTACCCTTATCGGTGAAGGCGGTATCCCCTGCGGGTATTTCAAGTTCGGCGGCTTTCACAATCATGACTGCCATCTGTTCACGGGTGATAAGGTCGTCCGGCCCAAAGCTAGTGGGACTATATCCGCTTACTATACCGGCAGCCGCAGCCCAACTGATATAATTCTTGGCCCAGTGATTGGCGGTATCAGCAAATTCAGAGCCTGCCTTGGGAGTCAACTTGAAAGCTTTTGCCAAGATGGTTGCGAACTCTGCCCGACTGATAGTAGTCTCCGGCTTGAACGAGTTATCAGGATAACCGCTGATTACTCCAGTCTCGATCAGTGCCTGGATATTCACCTGGGCCCAATGCCCGCTGATGTCGTTGAGGACAGGAATTTTGGCCAACTTTATGCCTGCTATCTTGGAAATCGAGTTCGATCCGCTGATTTCGGGCCCTACCAGGCGCAGAGGCCAACTGCTGTCGGTTTCTGGTATGGCAGCACCATTCAGACTGTTGGCAACTATGAAGTCACTGCTCCGGATTATATCCTTGCTGTTGAATGTCACTGCATAGCCGTCAGAGGCAGTGATAGTTACCAGATACCCACCTGCTGCCAGGGTTTCATTGAAGGCCTGATTGGAGTGCTTGTCGGCGTCATCCACATATCCACCCAGGAACCAGAGGGGCATGCCAGTCCAGGCCCGGCCTTTGGAATCAGTATAGGAGACCTTATGATTGGCACCGAACTGACAGGCTAGTGCCTGCTCGAAATAGGTTTTACTGATGTTCTCTTCCACCCCACCGAGGGAGCGCCCGTCCAGGTGTAATACCCAGTCGCTCATCGGCACCGTATAAAGCCTGATTTCAGTGATGTACTTGGGTGACAATCCTGCACAGGAAGCATACTGGACGTTATCGCTGAAATAATAATGCCAGTATTTTGACGGCAGGGTTTCATGCATGTCCCATTGGCCATAAACATGGTCCCCGCCAGGGGTGAAGAAAAGTCTCATCCCCTCACTGTAAGCGGGAACATACTTGCCATCCGCCCACCAGGCCAATACGGCATCACCCTGACGAGCCTGTACTGCCGCGTTGGTATAAATGGATGAATAAGGCAGCCTGGTTTCATAACCGTCTGAGGCGACAAATACAATTTCCGTATCCGGCACCATTCCTCCCACCTGGGCGCAGAGATCCTTTACCCGCGTTCCCTTGATGGCATTTTCGATCTTAAACCCTCCCGGGTATGTTTCTGCGGCATCCCATACATCGGAAGGAATGTTAGTGACTCCCTCATAGCGATATTTTGTCACTCCATCCCCTACTATAGGCAGATTTTTTTCCATCCATGGATAGTCAACGGTTATCTCTTTTAGGATGGTGGTGTTGTCGGCTCCATACTTGACTATATGAACTTTCGGAATTGCGATTGCAGTCGCGAATTCGGTCAATTCGATTTCCTTTATATTGCCGACACTTGTGCCGCCAAGGGTTCCGTCGGCTCTGGTTACACCAGCTCCGACCAATCTCAACGGTCCGCCATCCTTTAAAGCTGCTCCGTTAACCTTGTTGGCGACTATATAGTTGGTGCTCGAAGCAACATCGGTGCTGGCGAATTCCTTGGTATAACCATCCCCGGCTTTCACCAGGATGGTATAGCCCGCGGTGGCCTGAGTGAAACTGAAATTGTGCGGCTTCCGGTCATCCACCCAGCCGGTCAGGCAGTAGAGGGGAATCCCAGACCACACATTGCCATCTTTGTCGGTCCAGTTGACCAAGTGTCCTGAAGCAGGACAAGCCAAACCGGCTTCGAACTCAGCCTGGGAGATAACATCAGTGATCTTGCCACTCAAGGACAGGTTCCAGCTGCCGGTCTTAGCAACCGGTGTCTGCAGATCAGGAATCTCTATCCTGGCAATGCTGCCAACCGCTGATCCTCCCAGGGTTCCGTCAGCCTTGACAACTCCCGATCCCACTAACCGCAAGGGGCCAGCCTCAGTTAAAGCTGAACCATTGATCCTGTTGGCTACTATGAAAGCAGAACTGTTGGCGACTGTTTTGCTGTCGAAGGTTTTAGTGTAGCCGTCCCCTGCGATCACGTTAATACTGTAACCAGCTTGGGCAGCTGCATCATTAAATGTCCAGTGATCACCGGTCTCGATATCGTCTACGACCCCTAGCAGCGCCCACAGAGGTACTCCCGACCAAACATTCCCTGATTTGTCGGTCCATTGGACTAAATGGCCCGAATTCGCGCAGGCTAATCCGGCCTCATACTCAGCCTGGGTCACGGTATCCCCAACTTGTCCCAGCATTTCCAGGGTCCATCCGGTGGTTGGAGCCGGCATATCGGAAAGCTGGATCTTAACGATCTTGCCTACTTGTTGGCCCCCAAAAACCGCTGGTCCTTTCAAATGCAGCGGCCAGCTGTCTTTTCCAGCGGCGGTCTTGGCAGGAAGCGGTTTGCCATTCAGGGTATTGGCTACTATGTACCCGTTATTATGGGCGATAGCTGAGCTCTCGAAAGTAGCCGACCACCCGTCTGCGGCAATGACTTCGATTTTGTAATTCTTTTGAGCGAGGGCATCGTTGAAATTGATATGCTTGTCTCCGGTGTCGGGATTATCATCAACCATCCCCACCAACAGCCAGAGCGGCACCCCTCCCCAGACATTCCCATCTGTGTCAGTCCAAAATACTTGATGTCCTGAGGATGCGCAGGCTAGCCCCTCTTCGAAATATGATTTGGTCACAGAGAAATCTTTGGCTCCAGCCAATTGCAGGGTCCAGGATGCGGATTCGGTTGGAGCGACGGGCGTCCCACCACCTGCACCGACTACGGTCTTCACGGCTGCGGTGGCGGCAGCCTTCACTGCAATGAAGTCTTCCCCGTTGTCGACACCAGCTGCGAAATAGAATTCCACTCGATCCCCGTCTTTTATTTCGAGCAGGTTAAGAGCCCCGGCAGGGTTGTTATAGCCGTCCTTGAAATCGTCGTTCACATAGGCATACCACTTGCTGCCGCCCTTCACGTATTTGTAGTCACCGACATTATCCAGCAGCAGCGCTCCCGACGCAGCAATATTCTTGTCGGTCACGTCAAAGGTAAAATTGTCTGCCACAGCGGCGGCGTGTAACGCTCCCAGGGGAGTATTTTGTTTGACCGCATAACTCGTGCCAGAGTTATAGGCAGTCACATCGAAGGTTTTTCCTGTTTCCAAAGCTACCGGCCCGTCATAGAGCACATCCAACGTGGCTGCACTTGCTGGTGGCGGCGCAAATACGGCAGCCATAACCAGCAGGAGGGCCGTAAAAATAAATCCCCAACCTTTCCTCATGACACCATACATTCAATCAGTCCCCCTCTACACAAAATCGCTCTGTAAAAAATGAGGCCAAACTACAAACTCACCCCTTTCAACAAAATATTTAATTCCGTGCCGGGATAAACAAAATAAAAAAACTGGAATAGAAAGACTATCCCAGCTTGAACACATGGAAAAACAAAAAGCATCCTGTTCCTTTCCAAGCAGGGAGGTTAACCTGTTTCCAGGTTAGCCCATCAATCTTTTCCCATACCCAATCGGCTGCAGGGATCAAGACTCGGAACTTGAGGATTTTTACGCCATAAATTGGATTCAGCCAAAACCAACCATATGGATGGTGACTAGAATAAGAACCCTTACCACTGCTTCAATTATAAGTATTCTAACAAATCATGGCAACTGCAGGTTTAATCAGGGTAGGCGGTGCCCATCGCCAAGACTGAGAGCTAGGGTGTATAATTGAAACGTGCGGCTTAGTATTGGCCATCATCCGGGATGGAGGTTGATAAATCGTGGAGCCCAGAAGAAGCAGGTCGGATGACCGCAGGGTCAGGAAGACCAAGAAAGTTCTTAAAGAGAGCCTGGCCACACTGCTATTGGAGAAAAATATCAATT
>CAZYGL010000112.1:0-2413 GCA_964647335.1 uncultured Syntrophomonas sp.
CGGGGAATATCTGGCAGGATGGGTTTTCGGTACAATATTCATACAGGGGCTTATCGCCAGCAATGAATGAGGCTACGCTGATCCCTTTATAGATCGGCTTCCTGGTATTCGTGACGATTCCCGCTTCCACCAACTGGGGCAGGGCCAGAGGAAGCATTTCGGTCAGGATACCCAGATCCTGCTTGCCTTTGAGACCTGCTGCTACTGCTTCGGAGATGCCGCCCAATCCCATCTGGATCGTGTCACCGTCATTGATCAGTTCCAGCACATATTCACCTATCCTCTGCTCGATTTCAGTGGCCTGTCCCCGGCCGAAAGCCGGAATGGGGGCTGATCTGGGGATCAGATAGTCGAATTCATTTACGTGCATCCAGTTGTCCCCGTATACTACGGGCATCTGATCGTTGACCTCAGCGATGACCGTTCTGAGCTTTCCCCTGGCCCTTCCTGACCTGATCGCTTCCGCAGTATAAAAACATGTCGGGCCCAGATTACAGTAACCATGGCGGTTGGGGGGAGCAACCATCAAGGTATAGATATCCGCCCTCTCCCCATATTTGTCAGCGGCATCCGAGGTCTGAGCCGGGTAGAAATCCGACAGGTTGGCGGCGTACATCTTGCGGACCGTAGCCACGGCGAAAATTGGGGCATGCTGGATATGGCCCTCCAATTGTTTCATAAAATCGGGATTTAGAAACCGGGAGGGATACACATTAAGGCTGTCACTGATGGTCACGCCTTCCAGTTCCTCCCACCGGTCGAGAATCGGCTCGATCAGGTCACCCGACATGGATCCGTTGGACAGGGAAGTGGCAATAAAATCTCCGGATTGGACAAGCTGGGCTGCATCATGGTAAGATGTCAGTTTATCCTGATAGGTTTGTTTCCAATCGCTTGTGGTCACAGTCATTTCCCCCTTCTCTATTTGCCCGTAAATTCGGGTTTCTTCTTCTGGCCGGTGAATACGGCTACTCCCTCTTTATAGTCATCGGTCAATGAACAAGCCATGACCCCGTCTCTCTCCAACTCCAGTTGCCCTTCCAGGAACGGGAGCAGGCATCTGTTCAGCAATGCTTTGGACCAAGCATAGGCCTGGGTAGGTCCATTGGCCAGCCGCGAGGCCATTTTGGCGGCTGCTGCTGCCAGTTCATCCGGAGCCACCACCTTGTTCACCAATCCCCATTCCAGGGCTTTGGCAGCAGGGATGACATCGTCCAGGAAAGCCAGCTCACTGGCCCGTCCCAGCCCGATTATAACCGGCACCATCTGGCTGTAACCGCAGTCCTGGCATATTCCTACACCGGTATAGGCTTGTTTGAATATGACTTCGGAGTGGCAGATGCGCAGGTCACAGGCGGCTGCAAAACTAACACCTGCCCCGACACACATCCCGTTGACGCAAGCGATGATGGGTTTGGGGAGCTTGCGCATATCGGCGATTAAGCGGGCGGCGGGAACGGTCAGGTCTCTGAAGAAAGCCTGCAGATCACCGTCTCCGTATTTGGCTGCCGAAGCGATGTCCCCGCCGAAACAAAAGGCCTTGTCTCCGGCTCCGGTCAGGACAATGGCTCGGATGTCCGGATCATAGCACTGTTGGAAGGCCCAAACCAGCCCGTGCATCATATCTGCATCCAGGGCATTGTTGAATTTGGGCCGGTTCATGGTGATGGTGGCTATCCCATCTTCTTTCTTTAAAAGTACCGCATCATTGAACATCGATCCTAACCTCCTAACAAATTTTTGACTATCTACATTGAATCAGCTGTCTCCAACACTGTGTCGCCAGCCAGGCCGCTTACCCCAGTTTGAGGGCCAGTTCCGGCAGGACTTCTTTCAGGTCAGCGACCAGGACATAGTCGGCGATCTTATTCATGAAAGCATTTTCATCATTGTTGACTGAGACGATCACCTGGGCTTCACGTACACCTACGGTGAACTGGACCTGGCCGGATACACCCAGGACCAAGGCCAAGGCCGGTTTACATATCTTACCTGACAGGCCTATGATGCGCTCTTCGGGAAACCATTTTTTGTCGGTAGCAACCGGTTTGGAACAGCCGATCTCGGCCTTGAGCGCCTGAGCCACTTGTTCCACCAGGACCAGGTCAGATTGGTCCTCAACCCCCTGGCCCACTACGACCAGGCGTTCAGCAGCCTGCAGGTCTACCGTGTCTCCGCCTTTGCCGCGGATCTCCACAAGCTTCACCGCAGAGGTGACTGCGGTTATGTTGACGGCCTCTATACTGCCGGCTGCAGCTGCGGCTACTGGGACAAAGGACCGGGGTGAAATGGCAATGACCTGGGCTGGAGTCTTGATAGCCTGAGTAGCCACTGTTGCTCCGCCTAGAGAATTCCGGGTGAAGGCCAGCCGGCCACTGTCCGGGCTGAAACCCTTGACATCGGTCAGACAACC
>CAZYGL010000112.1:2513-5793 GCA_964647335.1 uncultured Syntrophomonas sp.
GCTGGATTTTCACTGAATATCAATGTGCCTGCCATGTTATCTACCTCCCCCAAAACCCTCATCAGCCAAAGCCTTGACCAGGTCACTGACGGTTTTTACGGATATTTGTCGGCGCTCCATCTCTGGAGCCAGGTTGCTGATGGTCTCAACCTGAGCGGCAGGTAAGGTGATGCCTAACTCATTGGCCTCCAGTACTTCTTTGGGTTTCTTGCCAGCTTTAAGGATCTGAGTCACGGACGGTATCCGGGCTGTATTTATGTCTGAAGACACCATGATTACGGCCGGCAAGACCACCTCCAGGTCCTGCTCGCAGTCTTCCAGGGAGCGGGTAACCCTGGCTGTATTGCCCTCTATCTCGATCCGGTTAACATAACCTACCTGCGGCAAACCCAATATATGGGCTACTCTGGGTCCCACCTGGGAGGAGTAATTGTCGCCGCTGCCTTCTCCGAAAATGATCAGGCTGACTGAATCGATCTTCTTGATGAGCGCCGCCAGCAGCTGCGCACTCTGGCTGCTCTCCAATTCCCCTTCCCAGACCGCCAGGCGGGCTTCATCGCCCCCGGCTGCCAGGGCTTCCTTGAAGGTGTCCTCCACTTCACTGGAGCCGACTCCTACCACGATCACCTGGCTATCGGTTTTCTCTTTAATCTGCACGGCTGCTTCCAGCGCATTCTTATCGATATTCCCTAAAGTCCTGGGGACATCATCCGTAACCGGCTTGCGGTTGCGAATACGGATCTGTTGGATATCAGGTATCTCTTTCATCGCGACGACAATGTTCATGATTATTCTCCTCCCTTTTTGCTGGCGACCCTTTGGCAGCTCTCACTCATCTATTGCACAGGCACTATCGCAAAATATCCCCCGCCAGAATCACCTGCTGCATGTGGATGACTCCCTCTACTTGCGGGCCCATGGCAGCATCCCGGTAAATCCTGGTTATTTCGTAATCCTCCATCAAACCGTAGGATCCGTGGACATCCATGGAAATCCGGGTGGCGTCCTGGGCATTTCGGGCTATGACCCATTTGGATAAAGCGGCTTCCTTGGCGAACTCTCTGTAGTTCTTGCTGTTGTTGGCTAAAAATCCGAGGCGGTATGCCAGCCAGCGGGACGATTCATAGATGCCAGCGATCTCCGCCACCTTCATCTGTATAGCCTGGAATTTGGCTATGGGCTGTCCCCGGTGGGTCTTTTCCTTGGCGTATTTCACAGCCAATTCGAATGCAGCCAGGGTAGTACCCAAAGCCACCGAGTTCATGCCTATTTTGCCAAAAGCGATCCCGTATTGCAGTATTGGATAACCATCCCCAATCTTGCCCAACACATTCTCGACCGGCACCTGAACGTCTTTGAGGTAAATATCCACCAGGTCCCCGCCGTGCCAGCCTAGCTTGGACCAGGGTTTGGAAACCGCATACCCTGGGCAATGTTTTTCAACTATGAGAGCAGTGGGCTGACCGCTTTCCGCTTCGATGGCAAATACCACCAGCGGCCCCTTGTAACTGGCATTGGTTATGAATCGTTTGGTGCCATTGAGGACGAAATGGTCTCCCTCCCGCACCGCGGTGGTGGTGAGTTGCTTGGGATCAGATCCGGTGCCAGGCTCAGTGAAGGCAAAGGAGGCTATGTGCTCTCCTTTGGCCGCTTTGGGTACAAACTGGTCCTTCTGGGCATCGGTGCCGAAATTGACCAGAGCTCCCAACCCCAGGTTATGGGCCGATATGATCATAGCTGGCCCGCTGGACACCCGGGCAATCTGTTCCATGGCCAGAACGTATGGAATGTAGCCTGCGCCAGCTCCGCCATACTCTTCCGGCACAGTCATCCCAAACAGGTCCAGCTCCGCCAAGCCGGCCATGATTTCATCAGGAACGCGGTTTTCTTTTTCGATCTGTTCCGCCACAGGCCGGATGGCCTGCTCGGCATAGTCCCGGGCCATCTTCTGGATCAGGAGTTCCTCTTTGCTCAAATTGAAATCCATTTGTCCTCTCCCCTTTCCTCAATTAATATATGATCTCAATCAGGTGGATCAAACGTAGAATATTTCCTCGGCCACTTCGATGCAAGTATCATCGGCGTTTTTACATACATCCAGGAACGCAGCCAGATCTGGCATTATATTTTTGATATAGAAACGTGCGGAAGCTACTTTTCCAGCGTAGAATGCGTAGTCGAAATGATCCTTGCCAATTTCGTCGATCTTCTTCTGGGCAATCAAGGCCATCTCCAGCAGGAGTTTACCCGCCCAAATCTTGCCAGTAGCGTGCAGTACCCGGGTTGCAAAAGTCTGGGCCATCCCCGGGGTTGCGAACAGGCCCATCATTACTTTGAGTGCTTCATTGTACTTTTTCATGGCTTCGGTATAAATAGCGAATTCCGTTTCGAATCCAGCCACATTTTTGTTCGCGGCCACAAAATCTAATATGTGCTTCATCCAGGCGGCAAAGATTTCGCCTTTTTTCATAGTCATTTTACGGCCTACCAGATCCATGGACTGGATGTAATTGGTGCCTTCCCAGATAGGATAAATGCGGGCGTCCCGGTATTGCTGGGCGGCCGAGTATTCTTCGGTAAATCCGTAGCCGCCGTAGATCTGCAGGGCCTCGTTGATACACTGCAGGGCAGTATCAGAACAGAAGGCTTTGACTATGGGGGTATTAATCTCCAAGAATATCCGGGCTTGTTTGTGCAGTTCTGGATCCTTGCTCCAGTTCTCGACATCCACCCACCAGAAGGTTTGTAATATCATGGCCCGGAAAGCTTCGGTGTTGGCCTTCTGAAACATCAGCATCCTCTTGATATCTTCGTGTTTAATAATGGGGCACCTGCCAGCCTTGGGATCCTTGGTAGAACGTCCCTGGATGCGCTCTGTGGCATATTCTACTGCATTATGATAAGCTGAAGCGGCTATGGACAGTCCCGACAAACCTGACATCAAGCGCTCTTCATTCATCATCTTGAACATCTGCATCATGCCCTGTCCAGCACCATCCTCCCCGGGCGGATTACCCAGCAGGAATCCCTTGCAGTAGCCTTCTTCGCCGAAACTAATCACACAGGTCGGTGCGCCCTTATGTCCAAGTTTATGTTCGATCCCTACGCAATTGATATCGTTCCAATCTCCAGCATTGCCATCTGCATTGGGAAGATATTTGGGGACCACAAAAAGGGACAGTCCCTTGGTCCCTTTGGCACAGCCCTCAATGCGGGCCAGGCAAAGGTGGATAATGTTTTCAGTGATATCCTGTTCACCGCCGCTGATGAAACATTTAGT
>CAZYGL010000113.1:0-5753 GCA_964647335.1 uncultured Syntrophomonas sp.
TTGATCCGGCTCGAGGAAAAAACGAAAATACGTGACCTGGTAGATATCAAAATGCATGTACGAGCCTCCTCTTACCACACGGAACTCGCCTGCGGAAGGCCCTGCGGGATTATCAGCCAAGTCTGCTGAATAACCACCATACCAATCAGATACCCATTCCTGTGCGTTGCCTGCCATGTCCAGCACTCCATAAGGGCTCATTCCAGCAGGGTAACTGCCAACATTTACCAGGTCCTCAACACAGCCGTTACCGTTGTAAACCGCCCAGAAATTAGCCTTTTCACAGGAAGGCCGCTCATCACCCCAAGGGTAAAGGTTTCCGCTGGCTCCGCGTGCTGCCAGCTCCCATTCGGCTTCTGTTGGCAGGCGTTTCCCTGCCCATGCGCAATAGGCCTGTGCGTCGTACCAGTTTACATTGACCACCGGAAAAAGATTGTAAGCCTCGTCTTGAAAATACTGAGAGTTTAAATCGTTAATCTCATGAGGAGGCGTGCATGCGCCGCTGTTGACGCATTGCCTGTACATAGCGTTGGTCACCTCTGTGCTGTCGATCCAGAACGCATCCAGGTTCACGTAGTGCGCGGGTCCCAGCTCAGTGAACCATTCTCGCTTGCAATCCGATTCAGCCCGGTATAGTCTGCATTCTGTATAAGCAGCTTCCAGATCGGCACCCATTTCAAAGCTGCTTGCTGGAATGTATACCATGAGCATGCCATCCGCTGTGGTCATGGTTGTCACCTGGGGTGGTGGATAGACCACCTGGGTTTCGGCAGTCGTCTTCGCCCCGGACCGGTCCTTGTCTGTACTGATCAATCCCACAGTAATCATTATTACCAGCAGAGCTGCAAAGATAACTACCCGCCAGCGTCGCTGTGATTTCTTGTCAGGTTCAGCTGGAACGGTGGGTGCCTTTACCTTGGCGGGGAAGGCTTCTTTTGGTGAAGGCAGGTTCTCTTCAATACCGGAAGATTGCCTCATCGACTGACTGACCAGATCTTGAACTCTTTCCTCGATTGTTACGCTTTCTGAAAGGTTCTCTTCAATAACTCCTGTTCCAGGCTTCCTCTCATCCATCTCCAGCAGCGAATCCACAAATTCCTGGATGGAGGAATAGCGCTGTGTTGGAGTCTTTTCCAGAGCTTTTGCTAGCACATTGCGTAAATTCTGCGGCATATCACTCTCGATTGGAAAAGCATATGCTGGAGTTTCAAAATGGCGGCGCATAATCTGCGGCGTACTGCTGCCACCGAAAAGCTGCTCACCTGTCAGCATTTCGTACGCAACGCACGCAAGGCTGTACTCGTCGCTTTGTGCGCTGGCAGGTTCTCCCTCCCAGATCTCCGGCGGGATGTATGCCGGTGTGCCCGGGATCGAGCTGCCCATGCTGGTGGAACTGAGGCTGCTTGCCAGTTTGACCAGTCCGAAGTCGCTCAGCATGGCATTGCCCCTGTGATCGAAGAGGATGTTCTCGGGTTTCACGTCCCGGTGCGCCAGGTTCTCTTCGCTGTGAGCCGCGTGCAATCCTTTGCCGATCTGTTCGATGATCTGGAGGGCTTCCTTCCACGGCAGTTTGATATCTTTTTGAATGCGTTGACGCAAGCTACCGTCGGACATGAACTTCATGACAATGAAGATCCTGCCATCACATTCATCCAGTTCAAAGACCGGAACGATGTGCGGGTGATCCAGTTTTGCCAGTGTCCTGGCTTCCTTCCTGAAGCGTTCGATGAAAGTTTCGTCCACCATCAGCTGCGGGTGCAGGATCTTCAGGGCCACCTCGCGATCGAGATTGGTATCCCTGGCACGGTAGACTGTGCCAAAACCTCCTTTGCCGAGGATTTCAAAAAGTTCATATTTGCCGAGGATGGTGGTCATATGGACATTCTTTCGGGCTACAATGCGCTGATCAGGATCATTACCCCGATCGCCAGGATGCCGCCCAGCAGAGCCGGGGATTTGTTGTACTGCCCGACACCTCTCAGGTAACGCAGCAGCAAAGCTGCCACGGCGCAGGTGATTGAAATGAAGGTTAAGATCATCGGGACCAGCGGTTCACGGTAATTGGTCAGCAGCGAGCACACGGAAAAGATCCACAGCCAGCTTCCGAACTCAAGATATTCGAAGAAATGATGCTTTGGTTTGGTTTTTTGAAAATCTGCCTGCCATCCCTCCTGCTTGTTCGTGCTGCCCTGCATGGCCGCGCCGATCGCCTCAAGCACTGAAGGCGTTGAGGGCTTGGTTTGAGTGACTGGCGCTTTATTAAAGGGCAGCTTTTCCTTTTGTTTCAAAGGAGAAAATTCCTGGATGTTTGTCACGGGAGAGAGAGGCTCAATTGGTTTGTGCGCTTGCGGTTGAACAAATTCAGCGGAGGGTCCTGCAGCGCAAAGCGCGTTGACGAATTCATCCAGACTGCTGAAGCGCTTCGCAGGACTCTTATCTAATGCAATCAAAAGGATCCTTCTTATTTCGTTTTCAGGAACCCCCGCGCTCAGCAGGGGTCCAAACTGCACCGGCTCAAAATGATTGCGCATGATTTGCGGAGTGGTGTCTCCACCAAAAAGCTTTTTTCCAGACAGCATTTCGTAAACCACACAGGCGAAGCTGTACTCATCACTTTGCGGGTTGGCGGGTTCTCCTTCCCAGATCTCGGGGGGGATGTAGGGCGGAGTGCCTGGTACTCCGCCTCCGATGGAGGTGTTTGTGCTCAGGCTGCTGACCAGCTTGACCAGACCAAAATCACTCAGCATGGCGTCACCGCGATGATCGAAAAGGATGTTTTCCGGCTTGACATCACGATGGATCAGTTTCTCTTCGCTGTGAGCAGCGTGTAGAGCTTCCCCGATTTGCCGTGAAACCTGCTTGATCAGTTCCCACTTCAGGCTGCCGCGCTGCTCGATGCGCTGGCGCAGGCTGCCGCCGGACATGTACTTCATGACGATGAAGATCCTGCCATCATGCTCATCCAGGTCATATATCGGCACGATGTGCGGGTGATCCAGTCTTGCCAACGTCCTGGCTTCCTTTCT
The DNA here is from genome assembly GCA_964647335.1 of uncultured Syntrophomonas sp. GTDB lineage: Bacteria > Bacillota > Syntrophomonadia > Syntrophomonadales > Syntrophomonadaceae > PHAA01. The sequence continues at coordinate 3,027 of CAZYGL010000113.1, forward strand.
GAAGCTCTCGATGAAGGTCTCATCCACCATCAGCTGCGGATGGAGGATCTTCAGCGCTACTTCGCGGTCCAGGCTGATGTCCCGGGCGCGGTAGACCGTGCCGAACCCCCCTTTTCCGAGAATTTCTTGAAGTTCGTATTTGCCAAGTTGAGAATTCATAGAATCACCTTATGGCACAGCAGGTATGGAACATCGGAAGCCCAGTGGGTTGTGATTATCAGTTGGATCAGCCCAATACCGGAATGCGCATTGAAAAGAACTTAAGCTCCATTGCCACGAAGTACTGCGGGTTACTCGTTCAATTCCAGACGCGGGACCGCCCGGGTTGGAAGAAGGAGAGTTGACATAATACACATCGCTGTACCAATCTGCTACCCATTCCCTTACATTGCCTGCCATGTCCAATGCACCGTATGGACTGGCTCCATCCGGGTAGCTTCCCACACGTTTTGATCCGGTTTTGACCGCGTTATAAATTGCCTGGCTGCTCGTTGGTGGATCGTTTCCCCAAGGATATGTTCTGCCGTCTGTACCCCGTGCCGCTTTTTCCCACTGCGCCTCAGTTGGCAGCTTGGCACCGACCCACTCGCAGTAGTCATTCGCATCGTACCAATCAACATAACTGACCGGGAAGTCTTCATACCCGGGAACACCATACAATGCATTACCAATCAGGATATCCTCATCTCCAAACCTCCGGGGAATGTCGCACACTCCCGCCTGAACACACAGGGTGTACATTCCATTGGTCACCTCTGTCTGGTCGATCCAATAAGCATCCAGGTAGACGATATGGACGGGCTGACCTCTAGTTTCTTCATCGCTGCTGCCCATGATGAAGCTTCCCGCGGGGACATAGACCATGTTCATTCCATCGGTCTCTCTCAGCTGGCTGGAACCGATGCCAAGTGTCTGGATGTCACTGGATTGTGTATCGCTGGATACTACATCGGATGGGGTTTCTGCATTTGAAACATCTTTTGAAGCACAGCGAAATCCAAGGTTATTTTGAGCCACCAGCGGATCAAACCAACCCCGCGCGGCAGATCGAATACCTTCGGCTGCATCGCTCCAGGAACCACCGCGTAAAACACGGAAACTCCCCTCGGATGGTCCTGCAGGATTGTTTTCAGGAGAATTGTGATAATAATCCTGGCCGTACCAATCTGCCACCCACTCCCACACGTTGCCCGCCATGTCAAAGACACCATACACGCTGCCCCCTTGAGGATAAGAATTCACAGCTATTGTGTCGCTTTCATGGCTGTAGAAATTCGTCAATTCGGAGGTTGGGGGGATATTACCCCACGGGTACACATTGCCATTCAGGCCTCGTGCAGCCTTTTCCCACTGTGCCTCTGTTGGCAGTGATGCTCCTGCCCACTCGCAGTAGGTGGCGGCATCCTGCCAATTTATGTTGATCACTGGGTGATTTGAATATGATGAAGAATCATAATAGGAATTATGTAAATAGGATCTGGTCTCTTTGGGTGAAGGGCATACACCAGCTTTCACACACTTACCATACTGGGCATTGGTCACTTCGGTTTGATCGATCCAATACGCATCTAGGAATACTTGGTGAACGGGTTGTTCATCCGCGTTGCCAGAATCACTCCCCATTTCGAATTCTCCCGCAGGGATATACACCATTGCCATGCCATCCGATGTCCGTATTTCGATTGATCCTGCTTCGATTGCAGGCATTGTCATTGATGGCTGTAGTGTTTGCGTGCTCATTGTTACCATTGATCCCGTTGGAGTATGCATTTCTGTTTTTGTAACAACTGGAGGTGGGCTGAGAGTAAAAAACACTGGAGCTGTGGCTTGATCTTTGACCAGGTATATCATCAGGATGATCAGCAGGATGATTCCCGGAATGACACCCAGCCATCTCCAGGAAATTTTCCTTCCGGGAGTGGGTCTGGGTTCTTTGGTGGAAGATGTCCTGCTTTCAATTACTCTTTTTGGTTTTCTCTTTTCCTCGTTCTTATGCTGTTTGAGTAGTTTCCTGCCAGGGAGTGGCTGTGTTGGCTTCGGGGACAGCTTTTCCAGGTCCAGCATCAGATTGGCAATTTGCTGGTATCGGTCGGCGGGATTTTTCGCCAGAGCTTTTTGCAGGATTTTTTTCAATCCGTTAGGTAAATCTACACGCCATTTTTTTGGCAGCTTGGCACCTATCACCAGATGCTTGGTAATGATCTCATCCGGTGTGTTTCCCCTGAATAAAACCTCCCCACTCAGCATCTCCATGATGATACAGGCAAGGCTGTAAATATCCGTGGCTGGGCTGGAGGGTGGTTCTCCGCGCCATAGTTCAGGTGCACGATAATTGGGTGTGCCTGCCATCCCTGTACTGGGTGTCGAGCTGGTCTCGCTATCTGTTCGAATTGATTTGGATAAGCCAAAATCGGTGATAACGGCCATCCCGCTTTGGTCAAAAAGGATATTCGCGGGTTTAAGATCTCGATGTACCAGATTTTGGTTATGTCCCGCCTGTAGACCGGCCAGCACGTCTCGTAAAATCTTTTTGGACTGCTCCCAGCTCAATGCACCTTGCTTAGCCAGCAATTGGCTGAGCGATCCTCCCGGAAGGTAGCGCATGGCGATGAACAATCTGCCATCCTGTTCTCCATACTCATGAATTGAGACAATATTTGCATGTTCAAGCTTGGCAAGGATCCTTGCTTCTTTCTGAAAACGTTCGGTGAATTTCTCATCCACCAT
>CAZYGL010000114.1:0-3463 GCA_964647335.1 uncultured Syntrophomonas sp.
GGCTGGCAATCAGCGGCAGATTAACACTTTGGCTCTCTATCGCCTGGTGATAGAGGGCCACGGTTATCTCGGCCCCCAGGGACACATCATAAACATTTTGAATTCCCAGGGCCCTCAATGCGGCCAGCAGCTTGCCGAGCTTAAAATTGCTGGTTGCTGAGGGTGCGATCAGGGCCACGATTTCCTGGTGGGGCAGGTCTTTCAAGAACTGCGGGGCATCATCGATGATGGAGCGGGCGCTCTTTTCCACGATTCCGCCGTGGCTTTTGATACATACTTCCACACATCTTCCGCAGCCTATACATAGATTATTGTCGAATTTGACCACTTCACCGCTGCCGTCGTTGCATATTTTTATCGGGCAAACCGCGATACACTGGTGGCAGTTGGTGCAATTCTCCTCTTTGATCCTTATGATTTCAACCTGATTGTTCATGGTCTAGCAACCTCCAACCCCGCTCTGTAACTTTAGTGTAACATTATTGCATCGTGTATACATTTTATTAACACTTTCATGACATTATTGTAACAGTATTCAAAAAATTGAACAATAACAAATAAAGGCTGAGATTTTTTTATGGCTGAAAAAAGCACTTATATGCGCTTTAGGCAGAAAATTTATTGTAAATTTTTGTTTTCTGCCGACTTGGCACGCAACTTGCTTTATATATGGTCAAGAAACAAACTGGCGCGGATAGATTATACAAGGCAAAGCAAAGTCGATAAGCGTGGTTTAACTGGAGGTGACTATCATGACAAGCAATTTTAAGAAACTGGCTCTGAACGGAACTGTTCCCGTACAGCATGAGGATCGGGACGATATGGCCTATTTGGCAATCAGGATTGTATTCTACGGAGCAGCCGCTGTCCTGGTCATGAGCCTGGTGTTGTTCAGCATTCTGGCGTTGGCTTAATAACTGATCGGACCGACTGCAGACTTATTCGGACCGTAGTGACATAGGTAATGGAATTTTACCAGTAATCAGAGGCAGGGTGGTTATTAGACCTGCCTTTTTTGACCCCAAAAATCTGATTTTATCCGCCAGGTCCCTATTCGGTGCAGAGAGGAGGCATTGAAATGCTGCAATATTTCGCCCAGCTGGAACATTACGAAGGCAATGAAGTCCTGTTCGATCTTATCCGGATGTCAATGGTGTCCACCATCGCCGGTGAACCCCTGCACATCCATGCGGAAGGACTCAGGGGCACGGGCAAGACCACAATTATGCGCAAAGCCAAAGACATATTGCCGAATATTACGCGCATCAAAGACTGCCTTTACAATTGCGATCCCGCACGTCCCCATTGTCCACACCATCGGGAACTGTCCCCTCAGGAGATCGCCGCCATAGGGACGGAAGAAATCCCGATGCCATTCATAGAGATATCTCACTCTGCCAAAGTTGGCACCGTTGCGGGCAGTATCGACCTGGGAAAACTGACTGACAACTGTAATCCCGAAGCAGGCCTTCTCCCTGGACTCATTCCCCAGGCTCACCGCGGGATCCTGTTCATAGATGAGATAAACCGCCTGGCTGATACCGCTCCAGAGATTACCGATATCCTATTAGACCTGATGGGCACCAAACCCGGCGTAGTGCAGATCGAGGAAGCCGGCCTCCCCGTTGTGAGCGTAAAAGTAAATGTTTCAGTTTGGGCAGCCTCCAATCCGGATGAGGACCCCGGTCCCCTGGAAGAAATCCGGCGGCAGCTTTCCGATCGCTTCGATATGGTGTGCTATATGGGACGACCGACTTCAATAGATGTCATAACCAGGATGCTTAAGGAGAACTTCCATACCAGGCCGTCCGAGTGCAACCCGGAAGACGAAATCCGCTACCTGGAACAGCATGAGCTGTACACCCAAATACTGCTGCGCTGGGCTGAACGTTACACCCAGACCGATCTGCAGGATATCGTACGCAATTATATCGCGCGGCTCTATGTGAAACACAACATGGAGAGTATCCGCGCAGTGGAAGCGATGCAGCAAGGAGCCGTTCTCTACAGTATAACCAAAGATAGGGATCATGCTACCATAAATGATGTGACCCATATTCTGCCCCTGATTTTGAAACATCGTCTGGATCCCGACAGCCTGGTCAAGGTTATCAATGACATAGACGGTAAAGACAGTATGTTCGGTTCTGCCAAGAAGGTCTCCAGCAAGCCAGAACAAGCAGAGGAAACCACATATTACCAGAATACCAGAGCCCTCTAAGAAATCAGCAATGGTTATCCAAAAGTCGAGACACTGGATTTATCAAGACACTCAAGCACTCGTTTCAGCGGCAAAAAGATCAAAGGAGGCATAGTCAGTTCCCAAAGGGTTTACTTTTAGTAGCGGACGCACCACACTAAGAGGGCTCAATGCATGAAGCTTACTCGGAACAGGCGCAGCAGCAAGGGAAAGGATAATGCACTAAAATCCGGTCAGCTGGAGATAACCCCGTAACTTGGCAGAACCGCTCCCTAGTCATATAGTTTAGCCCGGGCAATACGCTTAAGAGCATATCGCCCGGGCTACTTCTTTCACGGCCTGCCGGTCAGCTGATCACCCCGGCTATCCCCATTTGTTTTATCACCCGCTCACACATCGAACACGGTTCTGGTTTTTCCAGCACTTCCCCATCCTGCCAACCTGCCAGGTAGAGGGTGCCGCCGACACAGGCGTCACGGCCGGCATGCAGACAGGCGTTCATTTCCGCATGTATGGCTTCACACAGCTCATACCGTTCCCCCTGGGCCACTCCCAGGTCCTCACGCCTGCAGGTCCCCACATCGCAGCAATTGTCAGCACCCCGCGGAGAACCATTGTATCCGGTGGAAACGATGCGATCGTTGACAACTATAACCGCCCCGTACTGCCTGCGCAAGCAGGTTGACCGTTTGGCAACGGTCCTGGCGATCTCCAAGTAATATTCGCGTTTGCTCGGCCTCATCAGCTATCCCCCTCGATATTGGCACTTGTTCGACACGTTTCGCCACATATCTATATAATACCAAGTGATTGCTCACATGTAATGTATTTTCTGGAATCGAAAAATTGGCAGCCAGATATGATAACCTGGTCTTTTAAAGGATGAGCAGTGTTTTCCACCACCACACCGCAAAACCTGCCAAGCTGATAAGGACGATTGCCAGGCAGTCTTTTCCATCAAAGCTCGTTCCGTACAGGTAGCTGCGGATTCCGGGCTTGTATCCTCGGGCTTCCATAGCTGTAACCAGTTCCTCGGAACGTCGCATTATATTGAAGACCAAGGGTATGGTTATAGACTTTACGGCTCTCAACCTGGCTCGCATGGAATCATAATTGACTCCGCGAGCGACCTGGGCCTCTCTCATCTGATTCATTTCTATCTGCAGAGCTGGCAGGAACCTGAATGCCAGGGAAACCATCAAAGCCAGGTTGTGGGAGGAAATCCCGATTATCTGCAGAGGTTTTAAGAGCTTTTGCAGTCCA
>CAZYGL010000114.1:3563-5689 GCA_964647335.1 uncultured Syntrophomonas sp.
ATCTCTTCCGCTTTCAGGTTCAGATTGCCTGGTCCGAAGGCGATATCTTCCTCCACGGTCATGCCCACAATCTGGTTGTCCGGATTTTGAAAAACCATTCCTACCATACGCCGGATCTGGGCATGGTTGATGGTTTTTCGGCAACTCAGGCCGTCAATTTCCACCTCACCACTCTGGGGAATGATCAGGGCATTGAGGTGGCGGACCAGGGTGGTCTTGCCGGAGCCGTTAGGTCCGATCAAAGCCAGGTGTTCTCTTTCCATTATCTGCAGGTTTATGTCTTGCAGGGAAGGGCCTGGAGCACCTTTATACAGATGGCACAGGTTAGCTATCCTGATCATGTTCTTTCCCCATACCCCAGGTTTACCTTTCCCCTCAATTTGAGGATCAGCCAGGAAGCGGCTACAAGTTTAATAACTTCGCCGGCTAAAAAGGGGATGACCCCTACTAAAATCGCCTTCCAGGGCGAGATGTGGGCCACCAGCGAGAGCTGCACGGTGCCCAAGCTGTATATCACCAGGTCACCCAGTAAAATAGCAGTAGCTATCCAACCCCAACCGGCTCGGGACCTGGATTCCACGAGTCTGCCGATCACATAAGCTCCGGCTACGAAACCTAGCAGGTACCCGCCGGTGGGCCCGAACAGCACCCCTATACCGGCTTTTCCCCCCGCAAATACAGGCATGCCCACGCACCCCAGGATGATATAGACGACCTGACTCAGGGCCCCGGTGTAAGATCCCAGCAGCCCTCCGGCGATAGCCGTGAAGAATGTCTGCAGAGTAAACGGCACCGGCTGCATGGGTATGGAAATAAAAGCGCCGATCGCCGTCAAGGCCCCGAACATGGAGGCATATACCATGCTTCGCAAGTGATTTGTGTCCCTGGCTTCCATGTGGTTAAGCCCCTTCCAATCACATACTTAATTTTCCAGCTGATTCCGCGCCTTTTAAAGTCATTTGTCCGGAGCAGAATTCTGGCCAGATATTACCCGGTTATCAAATATTATTCCGGGAGGCCGCTCTTTTGTCAACCTCTTTATATATTTTGGTTGACAATTGTCGCCAATGACTATGCTTGAGGCAAAAGGATTATCTCTCCGGACATAACCGTATGAGTAACTCCCTTTTCATCAAGTACACATAAGAAACCATTATGGTCAATGTCGATGGCTTTCCCCACCAGCACACCATTGATGTCATCCAGACGGACTTGTTTGCCTATTACAGAGGAAATTTTGCGGACCTTGTCCAGAATAGGGCTGAAGTCACCAGAGACAACCTTTTTATACTCTCTTTCCAAGTGATAAAGCAGCCCTTGGACAAGTTTCACCCGGGAACAGGTATGACCTAATTCCTGTTGGAGAGATGTGGCCGGAATGCGGAAATCGTCAGGGAACTCATCTGCTTCATTATTGACATTAATACCGATGCCGGTCACGATGTATTCTATGCCATCCATATCGGTAACCGCTTCATTCAATATCCCCGCCACTTTGCGCCCTTGGATGAGAATATCATTGGGCCACTTGATCTGGGGCTCAAGTCCGAATTCTTCCTCCAGGGTTGTGGCTACGGCTGCAGCTGCCACCAAAGATAATCGCGATAAATCTTTCAACGGTATCCTGGGCCGCAGAATCAGCGACAAATACAGTCCCTCACCTTCAGGGGAATACCAGGTCCTGCCCCGGCGTCCACGGCCTGCGTTCTGCTTATCAGCTACCACCACTGTTCCTTCTGGATAATGCTCGGCCGCCAATTTTCGGGCATAGTTGTTGGTGGAGTCGATCTCCCTAAAATAAAGGTAGTGCTCCTTGCCGAAGCGATCGCTTCTCAAACCAGGAAGCACTTCTTCAGGAGATACAATATCTGGAGGAGCAATAAATCGATAGCCTTTTTTTGTGGATGATTCGATCTGGTAACCTGAAGTCTGCAATTTCTTCAGTTCCTTCCAGATGGTGGTCCTGGATACATTCAACTTTTCGCTCAAGGTTTCTCCCGACACCCATTGGCCTATATTCTGCCTAAATTCCGACAGTATTTCGGTGCGCAGATCCATCGCCTTCACTCCCGTTTTGTTAATGTCTTTTAACATTATAGCTAACAATGCCTCTGCGGGAAACAATA
>CAZYGL010000115.1:0-5639 GCA_964647335.1 uncultured Syntrophomonas sp.
GGTAAAGAAGAGGCTACCGTGATCGATATCGGCGGCACAAGGATTGGCGGGGGCAGGGTCACGGTGATTGCCGGGCCATGTGCGGTGGAAAGCCGGGAACAGCTGCTGACTGCCGCGCAGCATGTAAAGGCGGCCGGAGGCCACATAATTAGGGGCGGTGCCTTCAAACCCCGCACATCACCATACAGTTTCCAGGGTTTGGAACAGGAAGGCCTGGAGATATTGCGCGAGGCATCTATAGCCACCGGTCTGCCAGTGGTTACCGAAATCATTGATGAGCAGAGCTTGGAGATGGCCCTGGACTACGTGGATATGCTGCAAATCGGTGCACGAAATATGCAGAATTTCCGTCTGTTGAAAGCGGTAGGCAAAAGTGGTAAGCCGGTGCTGCTGAAACGGGGCATGTCTGCCACCATCGAAGAATGGCTGATGGCAGCAGAATATATAATGTCCGAAGGAAACGGCAGAATTGTGCTCTGTGAACGGGGTATCAGAACCTTCGAGACCGCTACCCGCAACACCCTTGATCTAAGTGCTGTTCCCCTGGTCAAGCGTTTCAGTCACCTGCCGGTTATAGTTGATCCCAGTCATGCTACGGGTGACCGGGGTCTGGTGATGCCGATGTCGTTGGCAGCTATTGCCGCCGGAGCCGATGGACTGATCCTGGAGATGCACCCTGAACCAGCTAAAGCTCTTTCGGACGGGCCTCAGTCACTCACTCCGGAAGGATTGGAGCAGGTTATGGCCAGTCTTTCTCCCCTGCTGCCAGCCCTTGGACGCGTGATTTCATGATCGACATGATCAGAAAGGAGCAACTGATGCACAAGAAGATAGGATATCTAGGTCCCCGCGGGACTTTCTGCGAACAAGCCGCTCGTCACTGGACACTGCAGGATGAATGGGACCTCCTTCCCTGCTCATCAATAGATAGGGTTTTGGCCGCGGTAGCAGATGGAACTGTAGCTTGCGGCATAGTCCCGATAGAAAATTCATGCGAAGGATCAGTCAACCAAACCCTCGATTTATTGGCCTACGCCTACGAGCTGCAGATCATAGGCGAGATCGTACTTCCCGTACAGCATAACCTTTTGGCCCGCACGGGGATCAGGCTGCAGGAAATCCAGCGGATAGTATCTCATCCCCAGGCCCTGGCTCAGTGCCGGCAATATTTAACTGCCAAATTTCCTGCTTTGGAATATGTGGATGTGTCCAGCACGGCAGAGGCTGCCATGAGGGTAGCCGCTTCTATGGAACCCTGGGCAGCCATCGGTACGTCTGCAGCCGCAGATGAGTATGGCCTGGAAGTCCTCGAAGCCTGTATTCAGGATGGCAGCCACAATGAGACCCGGTTCGTAATTCTAAGCCGGGAAACGGTCCCCCAAACGGGTAAGGATAAAACTTCGCTGCTGTTATACCTGAACGATCGGCCCGGCTCCCTCTTCAAGGCACTGGAGCAGTTCTACCTGCAGAATATCAATTTGAGCAAAATCGAGTCGCGTCCTGCCAGGACCATGATCGGTGATTACCTCTTTTTTGTAGATATTGAAGGACACCGTGATGATTCTCATGTGCAGGCTGCCCTGGAAGGATTGAAACCCATCACCCGTGCAATTAAGATTCTTGGCTCATACCCCCGTGCCGAAATGCAAATTCAACGGTAAACCTGGTCAAAGAGCCTTTCTCCCCACAGGTTGTCTTGGTCATTCTGTACCGATATAATTGGTCTAATATCAATTCTCATAAGGAGGAGAGCATGTGCCGATAATAAATGTGAAAATGATAGTTGGGCGCTCACAGGAACAAAAACGGGAACTGGCCGAAGTTCTGACCAGAGAGGTAGTGCGCATCCTGAATGTAAAGCCTGAGGTAGTCGAATTGGTTATCGATGAATATCCCCGAGAGAATTGGTCCAGTGCCGGTCAGCTATACTCAGACAAATAATCGCTTGTATAGAGCGGCCCGTTAATAGGAGGACCTGCCAAATTGCTGGAAAAGGTTGATATAGCTATAATCGGAGCTGGAGTTGTGGGACTGGCTATCGCTTATGAACTCTCCCGCCGCAGCGAAAAAACTATTGCTGTTGTTGAACAGAATATATCTTTCGGCATGGAAACCTCCAGCCGCAACAGTCAGGTGATCCATTCCGGAATATATTATCCCGGGCACTTGTTAAAGACCAGCCTTTGTTTAACAGGCCGAGATAAGCTGTACAGTTTCTGCCATAAATACCGCGTGGATCACGATAGACTTGGAAAGCTGGTGGTTGCCACTGCTGGGGAAGACCTGGATCACCTGTGGCAATTATTTGAGCAGGCTAATGCCAATGGAGTAGAGGTCCTCCCTCTCTCCAGCCGGGAGGTAAATCTTATCGAACCAGCCATACGGGTCGAAGAAGCTTTTCTTGTCCCTCAATCAGGAATCGTCGATGTTCATGATTTCATGAAGCGGTTGTATTACCTGGCGAAGGACCAAGGGGTAATCTTCGCCTTCTGCTCCCAATTACTGGACGTTGAATTCAATGGCTGCGAATATACTATAATCACCGATCGCGACAGATTCGAGTCAGAATGGCTCATAAACAGCGCCGGACTTCACAGTGACTTCATTCCTGCTCGCCTTGGCCTCGATATCGATGGTCTCTCCTACCGCATCTATCCGTGCAAGGGCGAATATTACAGCCTGAGGAGATCGTTCGGGATAAGTCACCTTGTCTACCCTCTGCCAGCTGCTTCCGGCTTGTTGGGTATCCATATAACCCCTGACCTGGGAGGACATATGCGGTTGGGACCTAATGCTTACGATGTCGATTCCTTGAGTTACGAAATCGGCACTACCTACCGGGAGCTTTTTTATCATTCGGTTCATCGTTTCCTGCCAGCATTGACATTAGACGATATAACTCCCGACTTCGCAGGCATAAGACCCAGGCGCCAACCGACAGGCGGATCATTGCAGGATTTTGTGATCAAAGAAGAGAGTTCTTTGGGACTCCCCCAGCTCATCAACCTTATCGGCATCGAATCCCCTGGATTGACTTCATCCCTGGCAATCGCGGATTTTGTCAGCGCGATGATTTAGCAAAATACGATATTTCCTACCCCGACACCGAAAGGCTTAAAAATGGGCTTCTCATCACGTCCCTAGGCCCGTTTACAGGGGCTTACAAACTGCTTGACACAGGCAATTACAATCAATAAACTTATTGCAGTATAGTGTTAAGCTAAAGATTTCACAAAAGATGGGAGAGGAGATATCGTATGGTCAGTATCGAAGTCAATGGCATCAGCGCATCAGTACCGAAAAATTTTACCGTGATGCAAGCTGCTGCCGCAGTTGGGTTTGAGATCCCTTCATTGTGCAGCCATCCCGACCTGAAAGTTAAAGATAACTGTAAGGTATGCGTGGTTGACATTAACGGGGAATTGAAAACCGCCTGTGCCGAAGTGGTTGCCCCCGGAATGAGCATCAAAACCTTCAGCCCTAGTATCATTGAGGCCAAGAGAGCCAATCTGAAAAAGATCCTGTCCGTTCATCCCCAAGATTGTTTGAATTGCGCCCGGAACCTTAATTGTGAACTGCAAGCCCTAGCCGATCAACTGCTGATCCGTTCCTTCGACAACAAGCCCCTCCGCCTGCCCAAAGATCATTCCACCCCTTCACTGGTTCGCGATATGTCCAAATGCACCCTGTGCGGTCGCTGCGTTGAAGTATGCGATGACATTCAGACCGTTGGTGCCCTGGAATGGAAAGACGGCATCGTCCAGACCACCGGAGGCGTGCCCCTGATCGAAACCAAATGCGTGGTTTGCGGGCAATGCTCTTTAGCCTGCCCGGTGGGAGCCATCGTTGAAAATGAAGAAATGGACAAATTCCTGGCAGCGGTAGAGGATCCCGAAAAGATCGTTATCACTCAGATCGCTCCAGCAGTGCGGGTTGCGGTAGCAGAAGCGGTAGGAATGGATACTGGTTCGCTGGACATGCTGAAATTCGTGGCTGGTTTGAAGCAGTTGGGCTTTGACTATGTTTTCCACACTAACTTCACCGCCGACCTTACTATTATCGAAGAAGGCAATGAATTGCTGAAGCGGCTGACCACCGGCGGGACACTGCCGATGATCACCTCCTGCAGCCCAGGCTGGATCAATTTCATCGAGACCTTCTACCCCGATAAATTAGATCATCTCTCCACCTGCAAGTCTCCCCAGCAGATGTTCGGAGCCCTGGCTAAGACTTACTGGGCTGAAAAAATGGGGGTCGATCCCTCCAAGATCTACTCCGTATCCATCATGCCCTGCACCGCCAAGAAGTTTGAGGCTGCCAGGCCGGAGATGAACTCCAGCGGATATCGCGATGTGGATCTGGTTCTGACTGTCCGCGAATTAGGCAAACTCTTCAAGATGGAAAACCTGGACTTCGATAAACTGGCCCCAGGTCAATTCGATTCCTTGCTGGGAGCCTATACCGGTGCAGCGGTCATATTCGGAGCTTCAGGCGGGGTTATGGAAGCAGCCCTGAGGACTGTATATGAAGTGGTCACCAAAGAAACTTTGGAAGACGTCAATTTCAAGATAGTACGCGGTTTCGAGGGCATGAAGGAAGCCGAAGTTGACCTGGCTGGAACCAAGGTCAAGGTGGCAGTAGCCAACTCCCTGGGCAATGCCAGAAAGATCATGGATGATATTAAGGCAGGTACATCACCCTATCACTTTATCGAAGTGATGTGCTGCCCCGGCGGCTGTATAGGCGGCGGCGGCCAGCCCATTCCCTCCACCATTGAGAAACGGAGAGAGAGAATCGAAGCTATTTATGCCGAGGATGCTGGCCTTCCGATTCGGAAATCCCACGAGAATGACGAAGTGAACATACTCTACAAGGATTTCCTGCATGAACCCCTTGGACACAAATCCCATGAATTGCTGCATACTCATTACCATCCGCAAAAGCAATAAATAAATAAGCTGGTTTCTCAATAGCGTTTTATGACACCGGGAGTGAACAACTCCTGGTGTTTTAATTTCTGGAGCCGAACAGTCTCAGCCTGCCCAGCTACTCTAGGGTGCTAAAATATGGTAAAATCAATGCAGGTGGTTCCTCTTACTCATTGGTTTAGGTATGTCTTGCCGGAGGTATTACGATGAATAAATTGCAGGGTTTTTATGAAATGGAGCGGATGGGCATCCCCGTTGTTCCATGGAAACCTTTTACCGGGAATGAGGCTCTGGACCCTGAACTGTTATGGAGTGTGAGGGTGGCTGTTCAGAGCGGTTATGATTTTAATCTCCCCAGGGCGATCGGAGTAACGGCTGACCAGGCGCTGGTAAAAGGCAGGAAATTCCTGGCCAAGTTGTCGCCACAAGATCTAGTGGTGTACTATCCCTATTTTATTGCTCTAAAAAGCGGGATCCTGGAGATCCAGGCTGACCAGACGATTATCGAAGCGGTAAACCAGGACCTTTGGAATCTCACCACCCTGGGTAAAAAAGATGTGACTTTGATGATAAACCGGCAGAATGGTACCGTTACGTGTCACGGACAAGCCGATTTCCTTACTGAAGCTGAAATTGATGAGCTTCTCTATTATGCCCAGAAAATAAGGAGGTCTCACCGTCAATATATTTACGCCCAGAATTCGTTGATCC
>CAZYGL010000116.1:0-5638 GCA_964647335.1 uncultured Syntrophomonas sp.
GTCTTTCGATTATATCTTTAAGGTCATCTATCATCAAGGCAGGGGTTCCGCCGCCGAAATAAAGGCTGGTCGCTTCTTTTTGGGCCGGCAGGCTGGCACATACCAGGTCGATCTCCTTTAATAGAGCTGCTTTATATGCTTCAGACCTCGGTTGGTTATATTCTTCCTTGCAGTAAGGACAGAAGCTGCAAAGAGACCGGCAAAATGGAATATGGACGTAGAGCCCGAGATCCTTAAGGTCATCAAAATCCAATTTGTTAGCATAATTGCCCTCAAAAATAAAAGGTTTTAGAGAACGGGTCAGGATGACCCGCAGTACATTTGTAAGCAACATATACAGTACTCCTTAATTCCACCTTTAATTCCGTCTTCAAGGTCAGCCTTGATCCGCTTGAATTCTTCAGAATCAATTTCGCCTCTGGCATAACGCCAACCCTATCCACCGGGAATTTTCCTGCCCAATAATTGAACGCTGGATCCATAATATGGATGCATTGCTTTGGTTCCTCCTCGACATCTTATCAGTTCATTGCCAGGTTGGTGACTATCTCCAGATATCTCTCAGTTGCAGCAGCAGAAGGCTGCCCCTTTAAACATATACTCAGATCAGCCAACTTTCTGTTCGGTCTCTCCACAATCATTCTGCCTTGGCTGTCCAGTTTGCTCTGCAAGGCTTGCCATGCCTGCCGGAATCGGCTGTCGAACCTAGCTTGAGCATAAAACGAAAGAACATAAGTGTAATAGAACAGGTTATAACGCAAAAACGGGTATTCGACCTGCATAAAGAGGGTGCCCATGCCGTAATGGCAGGGTCCAATCGGCAAGCGGGTATCCCAGTGGGCAAGCAATGTTTCGACTGCCCGGGTGAGATCTGGGTGTTCGTCATGCATTCCTGCACAGCGGAAAGCGTCCAGTGCAAATAGCGTTACACCTGGATTGGAATGGTCGGTTTCCGGCCCCCGGCCGTAGAGAAACTTTTTGCAGCGCCAGCCACCATCTTCGAACCGGCTAACAAGAAGGTGTTTGAACATTAATTGCACTTGAGGTTTGTCAGCATAACCGTTGCGGCACAATGCCGCAGCCGCAATCGCTGTATGGCAGGGATAAATGGAACCCCGTGGAGCGATCTTGACCCGTCCATCCGCCTGACAGGAACCGAGTACCAGATTTGCTGCCCCTTGCAGCGCCTCGTGGTCCTTCGGCACCTTCAGATCACTCATGATGAGTAGCGCAGTCAAGGTACTTATTGGTTTTTCGATCCCAATCCTTCCGTCCTTGGTTGCCCAGAAATCAGATCCATTGGCATGGCGCGTGGCCAGGACTCTATCCAGGTCCTCGCTATAGGATTGTGGAGTACCCATGCGGCTCCCCCCCAATATGCAATCCAGCAATTCCGCTTTTTCCCGGTCATACCAATAGATCCCTTAAATCCTTGGCCTTCTGTTATTCTTTTGGCTTTTCCTGGCAAGGGTTCATTGATCGGAAAACCCATTTCCGCATCCAGATCCTGCATATCCAGTTTATGAAAAGCATTAAATGGGGCGCTGGCCGGCTCTTCACTATCTTAAGGTAAACGACTTCACGACTTTGAACCCGGTTCTAATCACATTTATTATATCATGCGATTATTGTACTAACTGGCTAGGTTGCCATAGAATTATATTATTGTTATGTATTCCCTGCGCGCTGCTTTGCAGTGTTTTCATCAAGCCTAGTTGCTTGGAATTTGATATTATTGTCATATAAGGGATGTTCGTCAGTGACCGAGATAACCTTTTTGGATACCCCAAACTGAATGGAAAAGGAGGTAATCAGTTATGATGCCTGTGGGCCCTCTAATGATCGAACACCGCCTGATCGAAAGGGTTATTGCTCAGCTTGACCTGCATATGAAGTCGGTCTCATCCCCTGCAGCGATAGACCTCAATTTATTAGGTTTAGCAATTGACTTCCTGCGCAATTATGCCGACTGGTGTCACCATGGCAAGGAGGAAGAAATACTTTTTAAGGCTTTGAATTCCAAACCGCTTAGCAGCCAACAGCAGAGCATTCTCCAGGAACTTTTGCATGAACACGAAGTGGCCCGAGCTGTGGTTAGGGAACTTGCCGCTGCACGCGAAGAAGCTCTAGGTGGTAATCAGATGGCCTTCCAAGAGGTTGACAACCATTTGCATACTATCATCAAACTATATCCTGCCCATATCGAAAAAGAAGACCGGCACTTTTTTATCCCAATAATGAAATATTTTTCTGCCGAGGAACAGGCAGTGATGCTCCAGGATTTCTCATCCTTCGACCAGCAACTGATCCATAAGTTCTTTCGCAACCTGGTAGACAAACTCGAGCTCATCCTCGGGTCGACCAGATCTGTTAAAACAGCCATAGGTGATAACAGCCAGGTCTATGAGTGTACAATCTGTGGCTATCTTTACGATCCTAAACTGGGAGATCCAGACCATAACGTTCCAAGGGACACAATCTTTAGCCACTTGCCGGCCGATTGGGTCTGTCCTGTCTGCGGAGCCGGTAAGGACTTATTCAAATCGATAGTCGAATCATAGCGGAGAATTTTCCCAATAAAAAATTAGCCCCGCACTGGACAATGCGGAGCTTTGCGGTCTCTGTGGATCTATTCTTTGCCATTCCAGCAATAGGTGCATATTTTGTCCTTGTCTATCCCGATTGCTTCCAGCATGTCATGCAGGTTCTGGTACTTCAGTGTGGAGAAATTGAGTATCTTGCTGATGCATTTGACCATGGCATCATATTTTTCGGTGCCGGGGTCGCAATAGGCGGAAAATGATTCAGGTTCCTTGCCTTCCAGTTCGATGATAGCCTGTCTGGCCGCCAGGTCCAGTTCGGAACGGGAGGTAGAAAAGTTCAAATATTTGCACCCGAACACCAAGGGCGGGCAGGCTGAGCGGATGTGGACTTCGCGGGCTTTGCATTTGTACAGCAAATCAACCGTCTCCCGCAGTTGAGTTCCTCGCACAATGGAATCATCACAGAATAGCAATCGTTTATCGGCAACCAGTTCCGGTATGGGTGTCAGCTTCATCCTGGCCACTAAATTTCTGATATTCTGATCCTGGGGCATGAAGCTCCTGGCCCAGGTCTGGGTATATTTGATAAAAGGACGTCCAAAGGGTATCTTGGCTTGATTGGAGTACCCGATCGCATGCCCTACACCCGAGTCAGGAATTCCAGCTACCATGTCTATTTCTACATTGTCGTTTTTAGCTATGGCTGCCCCGTTCCTGTAGCGCATAACCTCGACATTCATTCCTTCATAGGTGGAAGATGGATAGCCATAATATACCCATAGAAATGCACAGATCTTCATCTTGTCCCGGGGCGGGGCGATCTGTTCTATTCCTTCCGGGGTCAGGAGAACTATTTCCCCCGGGCCTAGTTCGTAATCCGGCTCATAGCCAAGATTCGGGAATGCACAAGATTCAAAGGTCACACAGAAGGAACCCTCTTTTTTCCCAATGATGACCGGGGTACGGCCCATTTTGTCCCGGGAAGCGTATATACCTCTCGGGGTCAGGAGCAGAACCGAACATGATCCCTCTACCAATTCCTGGGCTTTTAGCAAACCGTCCTTGAAGGATCCCTCCTGGTCGATTATCACCGATACCAATTCGGTTGCATTGATGACTCCCTTGCTTGTCTCCAAAAAATGAATGTTTTTGCTGCTGAAGGCCTGGTTGGTTATCTCGTACAAATTGTTGATGCGCGCCACAGTACAGATGGCATACTGGCCCAGATTCGACCGAACCGTCAAGGGCTGCGGCTCTGTATCACTTATGCAGCCAATGCCCATTTTCCCGTTCAGGAGGGGCAAATCGGCTTCAAACACTGCCCTGAAAGGGGTATTTTCGATATTGTGTACTGATTTATCGAAACTTTCTCCATTCCAAATCGCCATTCCTCCGAAACTGGTGCCGAGATGCGAATGGTAATCCGTACCAAAATAAACATCAGTAACGCAATCTTGCTTGGATACGACTCCAAAAAATCCGCTCAAAACAACTACACTCCTTATCGTCATTCAGTATGTAAGTGGGCATGCAGGTAGCACTGTTAATATTATAGGGCATCGCCAGCAGATATTCATGTATTCATGGGGCAATTCCGGGGCAAAAGAAAGAGGCAGCTACAGTTTCAACAACCTTTTTTTACTGGCCGTACTCAGGAACTGTTTGGTTCCAGCGTAATCTGTCCAAGGATCCTGGCTTGATTCAAGCCGCAGGTGGGAATTGGCAATTGTCCATTGGGCTCCTCCGGTAATAGATGCCAAATCGCTCCAGGAGCACGGCATGGAAACTCCCAATCCAGATCGGGCTCGTGCTGAATATGCAGCTACCGTTGTGGCCCCGCGGCTGTTACGGTTGTAATCGATAAATATTTTCCCGAGCCTATTTTTCGGTCCACTAAGTGCAGTGAACATGCTGGGAATGACTCTGGCCAGGTGCTGCGCCGCGGCTTTGGAAAAATCTTTGACTTTGATCCAGCCATCTCTTGGCGTCAGGGGAACCACTATGTGCAGACCAGCCCCCCCACTGGTTTTCAAAAAACATTTCAGACCTAGTTCTTCCAGAAGAATTCGGGTCAATTCAGCCGCCTCCAGCATCATCGACCAGGTGGTGTTCTCACCAGGATCGAGGTCGAAAACCATCCGGTCAGGCTTCTCGCAATCGGTGATACTGGCATTCCAGGTATGAAATTCTATGACATTCATCTGCACTGCGCCGATAAGGGCTGCTGGGGAGTCTATCTCCAGGAGGGCTGGGTGTCCAGGATCACAGGAGATGTCTAGTACTTTCAAACCCTGGATTTTTAATGTTTCAACATGTTTCTGAAAAAACATCTGGCCTTGGATTCCAGCTGGTGCACGCAAAAAAGAAACCGGCCGGTTATCCAGTTGGGGCAGGATCCACCTGGCCGCTCGCTGGTAGTAGTCTGCCAAATCTGCTTTGCGCAAGCCAGTGTTTGGGTCAATCACCTTAGCCGGGTTGCTTATTGTCAAGCCAAGGTATTCCGCAACTGCAGGTTCTGATTGGTAAAGAGGAGGTTGCAGGCCAACGGGTTTCTGTGCTGGTAAGCTGATGACGGTTTCCCTGTTAATATCTTTGGTTGGCTTGTCGTCCCGAAGTCCTCTAAACACCGGATGCCTTACTTTTCCGTCTTTGGTCCACCCAGAAAAGGCTATCTCAGCAGCCAGCTCCGGCTTCACCCATCGGGCTTCTATATTAGGCGGGTCAAAGAGCGGACTATGGTCCAGACTCAAGGAATCGAGCCTCTGTTTCAATTTTGCTTCGGTAAGGTTATCAAACCCTGTTCCGACCCGTCCTGTATAACGCAAGCGACCAGATTCATCAAAAACTCCAAGGAGAAGAGCTTTTAGGCCCTCTTTCCTGGCTTTTGATTCAGTATAACCTGCCAGTACGAACTCCTGGCGCTTAGTGCATTTCAGTTTTATCCAACTGCGGGTTCGTCCTGATGTATAGGCAGAATCTTTTTTCTTGCCAATAATGCCTTCCAGTCCCAGTTGGCAAGCACTATCATAAATATTTTGACCTGGAGCACTGAAATCCTCACTGAAACTAATCTGCTCAGTTGCTGACTGGCCAAC
>CAZYGL010000117.1:0-1901 GCA_964647335.1 uncultured Syntrophomonas sp.
CCCATCAAAGAACCCATGGATATGGCTTTTGCTACTTTGCCCAGGGATTCATTGCGGTTCTTTTCACCCTCCTGCGCAGCTGCCAGCAGAGTCAGATACATGTTAGTGCCCGTATCTCCATCAGGTACCGGGAATACGTTCAATGAGTCAACTTCATCCCGGTTGTGTTCCAATCTGATACAGCCGGCTTTGACGCTCCTGGCTAAATCATTGCCATCGATGGTATTGAGACTCAAACCGATTATCCTCCCAACTACATATCCTTGAGAACTTTGACTCCTTTGACATTCACGTTGACGCTGGCAACCGGCAGTTCAGCGTTTTTTTCCAGCACATACGTGACCTTGTGGATGACGCTATGTGCCACCTCAGGTATTTTCAATCCGTAACCGACGATCACATTGACGTCGATCACCAGACCTTGGTCGGTATTGCTCACCGCTACCCCTTTGCGTATGGAGTCGATCCCCAGTAAGTTAGTAATACCGCTGGTAAGGTTCTGGGGCACCATCCCCACTAGGCCATAACAGTCCAGTGTTGCCAGCCCAGCTAGAGTCTCAACCAGTTCTCGGCTAACCGTGATGTCTCCCAGCTCATTCTCCGCGATTTTGTACATGCATTTCCCTCCCATCTTGCTTAGTGGTATTTCTACACTCCAATTATTTATTCCTTCTTCTTGCCCTTTGCCGTGGTTTTTGATAGAATACTTAAGTGCAACTAGACAAGAGAGGGGGCAAGAGTATGGCAAAATGTGAAATTTGCGGAAAAGGCGTGACTTTTGGCAAGAAGTACAGCCATTCCCATATAAGGACTAACCGGCAGTGGAAGCCCAATATACAGCGGGTCAAAGTGATAATCGACAAAACACCCACCAAGTTGAACGTTTGTACTCGTTGCTTGCGGTCGGGCAAAGTAGAACGGGCTCTTTAAAGTAATAAAAAGAATAAACAGTTCTAGCCTTGGAATGCAGTTCCAGGGCTTATTTTTTGCCCAGGGCTTCTAATTCCTGCAGCGAATAATGGTAGCGTTCCCGGCAAAACTCACATACCACTTCCAAACCCTGGCATTCTGGTTCAAGGGCAAGCTGATCTTTGGACATGTTAACCAGTATATTGCCTAGTCGCTCCCAGCTGCATGTACAGCGAAAACCAATCTCCTGTTCTCCAACTATATCATATTCGATTCCCTGCATGATGATCCGGAGCATATCTTCCAAGCTGGTGTAGCTGTCCAGTGCATTGCTTAGATTCCCCATCTGGAATACATTCTTTTCAATCATCTCCAGCACGTCTTCCCTGGCTTCAGGCAAGGCCTGGACAAATAATCCTCCCGCAGCTTGTATGTTCAAATCAGTTCCGACTAAGACACCCAGTGATATCAGTGATGGAATCTGCTCCGATACCAGGTAATAATGAGCCAGATCCTCGGCGATTTCCCCGCTCACCAGCGGAGTGCGCCCGGTGAAGGGCTGTTTGAGACCCATATCCCTGGTAACCTCCAAAAAACCGGCGGGGCCTATCAGCTCACCCACCGCAAGTTTTCCTGCCTTCAAAGCAGGCACATCAGCTGAAGGATTGGCGATGAAGCCTCGCACCCCCCCGTGTGAGTCAGCGGTAGCCAGCACCAGGCCGGCGGGGCCATTACCTTCGACCCTCAGAGTGAGGCTGTCCTTATCCCCTTTAAGGTCACTGGCCATCATGACTGCCGCTGTCATCACCCGGCCCAGTGCCGCCGAAGCTGTGGCTGAAGTCTCGTGACGCTGATGAGCTTCCTGCACCAGCGATGTAGTGCGCGCCAGGTAAAGGCGTACATTCTGGTCTCTATCCATTACTTTCAGCACATAGTCCCTGTCCTGCATCATTTCAATCCTTCCTCATTCCATGTCTGACCCCATTATAACC
>CAZYGL010000117.1:2001-3659 GCA_964647335.1 uncultured Syntrophomonas sp.
AGTTTCTTGTTGAACATCGACATGGTGGCCTCATACTCGAAATCGGTCAAAGTGCGCAGTCCCCTGATGATATACTGCGCTTTTTTGTCCCGCAGATAATCCACCAGCAAACCGGAAAAACAATCAATTTCGATATTTTTCAGGTGTTTGGTCGCCTCAGCTATGAATTCTATCCTTTCCGGCTGGGTGAAAAGCGCTTTTTTATAGACATTATGCACCACTGCTACGATAATCCGGTCAAACAGAGGGCTGGTGCGTTCCAGGAGGTCAACATGCCCGTTGGTTATCGGATCGAAACTGCCCGCATATACCCCTATCTTCACTACATGATTCCCCTTTTGCCCTGCCGCAAGGCCTCAATGGCTTGAAGACGCCAGCAATCCAAGGCTGCTTGATAGTAAAATGCTCTGTATTCAATATACCGATACTGTTTAGTATTTTAGCATGGATATCAATTAAAACAATAGCAAATCAGGGTCAAAACCAGGCTTTATTTCAATGATTCTCGCCAAGTAAAAAGAGGATTCCCCCCGAAGGAGGAATCCTCATATTCACTTGACCTTAGGACATCGACTGCCAGAGGACTTCAGCAACATCCAACACCTTGGTGGGATCTTCAACATCCGTTTCCACACCCTTGACGCCGTCAGCTATCATGGTCAGGCAGAAAGGACAGTTGGTTACGATCATCTGTGGAGCAGGAGCCAGCAGTTGGTCGGTTCTGGTGTCATTGATGCGCTTGTAGCCTTCCACTGCATGTTCTTCCAGCCACATGCGGCCGCCGCCAGCACCGCAACAGAATCCGAAGTTGCGGCCTTGTTCGATTTCTATGATACTGCCGCCAGCAGCTTTCAAAACTGCACGAGGCTGATCATAAACACCATTGTGGCGTCCCAGGAAGCAGGAATCGTGATAGGTCATTTTGGCACCCAGGGCTTTGTTGGGTTTCAACTTGCCTTCCGCGATCAGTTTGGCCAATATTTCGGTATAGTGATATACTTCAAATTTGCCGCCCATCTGCGGGTACTCGTTCTTTAGGGTGTTATAACCATGAGGACATACCACGATAATCTTTTTGACTCCGTAGTTGTTGAAAGATTCCAGATTCTGACTGGCCAGAGTCTGGTAGAGATACTCATTGCCGAGTCTCCTGGCCGAATCACCGCAGCAATATTCCTCGGTTCCCAGGTAACCGAAACTTACGCCGGCAGCATTGAGCAGCTTGACCAGGGCTTCTCCGACTCTCTTGTAGCGATCGTCGAAGGAAACTGCACAGCCTGCATAAAGCAGGTATTCAAATTCCCCGCCGTCTTCAGGCAGCAGGTTGACCATTTCTCTTACGCCGCGCTCTTGGAGCCAGCCGGCTCTGCCAGCCCAGCCAACACCCCAGGGATTGTAGTTGCGTTCCATGTTGGTGAAAGCTGCTTGGGCTTCGCCGGGCATATCACCCTGCCACATGACCAGGTTACGGCGATATTCAGTAATCTTGGGGATGTGTTCAATGTACATCGGGCAATGTTCCATACAGGCCCGGCAGTTGGTGCAGTCCCAGATTACATCAGTGGTTACCACATCATAGATAAGGCTCTGATCCATAACATTGACAGCTTCTGAAGCTTCTTCGGTCATAGCCATTTCCGCCTCAGCCTCTGGATGCA
>CAZYGL010000117.1:3759-5615 GCA_964647335.1 uncultured Syntrophomonas sp.
AGGTCGCGGAAGAAATAATTGAACATGCTGGCAAATATGTGCCAGAGTTTGGTGTAGGGGACTAAAGCGATGAACAGGAAGGCGATGGCCATATGGAACCACCACAGGATACGGTGCCACATGAGCAGGGAATCAACCGTCATCCCACTCATTGCCAATCCGAAAATCCAGCCGAAAGGCGAGGCTATCTGTTCATAAGGCCTGCCCTCCAGGAAGGGAGTCATCTGCAACTGGGCCTGGACCCTGGCGCCTTCAATGATGAAGCCGGTAAACAGGATCACGAAAATCAGCAGGATTACCCAGCCATCGGATGATTTGGTGTCATTGAGACGCTCCGGCTTCTGGATATAACGGATGAAAGCCAGTACCAGGATGCCCACCATCGCCAGGAATCCCATCACATCAACGACCCAAGAAAATCCTATGTAGAGAGCACCTGCCAGGTGAGGCCAGCCGAGCCAGTAGTGGGCAGCATCGAATCCAGCCGCTGTCGCCAGTACTAGAAATCCCCAGAACAGGAAGGCATGCATCCACCCTGCCAGAGGTTTTCTTATTACTCTAGCCTGTGCGAAACTATTCACGAGGAAAGAGACCGTGCGGTCCCATAAACGGTCATTTCTATGAATTTCCCCTTTGGCCAGCATCCATACTGAGATTCTTTGCCACATGCCAGCCAGAATAATGCCGATGGGAATGAACATGAACAGATAAATCAGCCATTCGTAGGGAATGTTAGCCCCAACCTCGCGCATCGGGACTTCATAGAAGCCTCTCAGTTCTTCAAAGCCGAAAATCATATTTCCAATTCCTCCTTATACAACAAGCCAGGATAAACTGGATATGCCTTACGACATATCCAGTAATCCCAGCAGCAGCTCTAAAACCCTATTTCTTAAGTTCGGAACAGAGAATGGGTATTACTTTGAACAGATCTGCAACCACCCCAAAGTCGGAAACATTGAAAATGGGAGCTTCAGTATCTGTGTTGATAGCTGCAATAAATTTGGAGGAGGACATACCGGCCAAATGTTGGATGGCTCCGGAAATACCACAGGCAACATACAGGTTGGGAAGGACTACCTTACCGGTCTGACCAACCTGGAGCTCGTGTCCCAGCCAGCCTGAGTCTATGGAAGCGCGGGATCCGCCCACAGCTGCTCCCAGCAGATCAGCCAGTTGTTCAACCAATTTAATGCCTTCGGGGCCTTTACAGCCACGTCCGCCGGATACGACCACTGCAGCTTCGGCGAGGTCCGGTCTGGCGGAAACGGTGGGAATGAAGCTCTTGGCAACTTGATATACATCAGCAGCGGTGGCTGCAACAGCAGCTTTAACTACTGCGCCTGCACCAGCTGTGCTGCCCACTTCCCATACGCCGGGGCGGATGGTAGCCAGAACCGGGCTGCCGGTTACTTCTACTTTAGCCAATGCTTTTCCAGCGTAAATGGCTCTGGTGAAAAGACCTTTGCCAGCGGAAATTTCAGCAGCAACAGCATCAGTGGCCAGTCCAGTGTCCAGCTTCTGAGCCAGTCTGGAAGCCATATCTCTGCCGTTGAAGGAATGGGCAAACAGCACCGCATTGGGGCTGAATTCCTTGATCATAGCCACGATTTGGGCAACATAAGCACCGGTATTGTATGCGGCAAATAGATCATCATCGGCTACAAAAACCTTGTCAGCTCCGGCTGCAGCTAATGCAGGTGCTAATCCCTCAACACCCTTGCCGAATACGACCGCGCCTACCTCGTCACCGCCCTTTTTCAGTTCAGAAAGCATTTCAAATGTAACTTTACGGATATTCCCGTCCTTTTGTTCAACAAAAACCCATGTTCCTGCCATGAATTACCCTCCTTTTT
>CAZYGL010000118.1:0-5433 GCA_964647335.1 uncultured Syntrophomonas sp.
TGCGCCGCCGGAATCAGGAGTTGGAATTGCTGAGGTTAAAGGCACAGCGTTTCAAGAAGGATTTATATACGCACCTCGACCTGTACCGGGTGTCGCTGGACCAGATACCTGACATCAGTGAGGAGTCTGCCTTTACCCCAACCTTGCTTAGTTTTGAGAAAAGGCCGGTCTGAATTATGTCAACGGAATGTCCTTAGGCTGAGGGGATGATCTGCATTGGTTAAAACTAAAGCCTTGCCCAAGCTGGCCAGGAGTATGCCCCGGCTAAGACTGCGAGAACTGGAAGCGCATTGGGACCCTTGCTCGGCTAAAAATTATTTGCTCTGATAAAGGGGATAAGATCATGTCACGTGTTGAAGGAATAATAATGGAAAATGTTCATGGGCGGGCGGTGATTTTAAGCCCGGAATTGGAGTGGATAGGTGTAAGGGCACGGGGCCCCTTGGAAGTAGGCGAGTTCTATCAAGGGCCAGGAGCTGGATTCAAGAAATACGCTCTGGCAGCGGCCGTGATCCTGTTTCTGACTATGGGGACCTTGGACTTTTTTACCGTCCAGGCTTATGCCCAAGTAGCGGATGGGGTGGAAGTAGGACTCAACCGTTGGGGGCGGGTGGTAACTGCCCGGGCCTTGAATGATGAGGGGGCCCAAATGATAGAACAGTTCCGTTGGAAAGGCAAGAAGCTTGGGGATGCGAAAGCAGAGTTGGCTGTCCAAATCCCGGCCGAAGGAGCCCTGGAACAGGATGAGAGATACAAGCAGTTTCCCGACCAGGCGCTGAATAAGGGCAACAAGGATGCTGATCTCATCGAGAAGGTGGAGGAAAACAAGAACCAGGGACTGGTCAAGTCGATTGAAAAAGGTAAGCAGGAGCCTGCTCCCGCCAAAAAGGATAAGATTGAGAATGAGTCAAATGGTGGTTCCAGCGGGTACGCCGGCCAGAAGAAATGAGCAGTTCATTTCTTTTCGATATATAATCAAATATAGAAGCATAATTAATTCAGAGGGAGCGATGAATGCGGGGATGCATTTGGACGCTTTTTCCCGCAATGAGCTAGCAGCGTAACCGACCTTCAAGGTCGGCTTTTGTTTTGAAAGGGGGATGTGTAGTGAGGAGAGTTGCGGTAATAGGAACCGGTCATTCGAAATTCTGTTTCAATTCACCCAAAACCTCGGTCGAACTGCTGGCGGAAGTGGCCATGGATGCTATCCATGAAGCCAACCTGGCACCCCGGGACATACAGGCCATCAATGTGGGCAATGTGCTGGGTGATTTCGAAGAAGGCCAGGGGATGGTGCAGTCTTTCCTGGCCAATGACATCGGGTGCTTCGGGGTGCCGGCCAGCCGCTTCGAAGGGGCCTGCGCGTCTGGCAGTATGGCCGTTAGGGATGCAGTGATGTGGGTGGCATCGGGCTACTATGACATCATGCTGGTGGGCGGGGTGGAGAAATGCACCGCCATGAATCCTGCCCTGGCTACCAGGACCTTTGCCATGTTCGGAGATGCTCGCTACGAGTTCCCGTCCGGGTTCACTTTCCCGGCTGTATTTGCCCTGATTGCCCACCTCTATTCCGACCGGTACAAGATCCCCCTCCCGGTTTTGAAAGAGCAGATGGCAGCAGTCTCGGTTCAATCCCACGAATACGCCCTGAAAAATCCCAATGCCCAGATTCAGAAGGCCATAACCTGTGAAGACGTGTTGAAGAGCATGATGATTTCATCACCTATACAGCTCCATGATGCTTGCCCTTTTTCAGACGGAGCTGCAGCCATCGTGGTGGCTTCCGAAGAGATGGCTAAAAAACTGGTCAGGCAGCCGGTGTATTTTGCCGGTATCGGTCAGGCCTCTTCCGGAAAGATAAGTTCCCAAAAGAAATGGCTTCCTCACCTGCGGGCCAGGGAGCTGGCCTGTCAGCAGTCCTACCGCATGGCCGGGCTGATGCCCCAGGATATACACATCTGCGAGTTGCATGACTGCTTCAGCATCGCTTCCATAGTTGCAGCCGAGAGCCTGGGATTTTTTCCGGCTGGCAGGGCTGGGTATGCCTGGCTGGAGGGTGAAACCAGGCTCGGGGGCAGGATACCCATCAATATATCGGGAGGCTTGAAGGCCAAGGGCCATCCTATAGGGGCTACGGGAGTATCCCAGGTGGTGGAAGTGACCCGGCAGCTCCGGGGCGAAATGGAAGAGCAGGAACGGCAGGTGGAAGGGGCCCAAAACGGCATCATCGACACCCTGGGTGGCGATGGGGTCATAGTGAGCCTCATCCTGACCGGCCGATAAGGGAGGTTTGAGGAGATGGAATACAAGCTGACATTTCAGGAATACAATAAAGCCTTGAAGAAGGAGCGATTGATGGGCCTCAAGTGCAAGGAGTGCGGCACGGTTACCTGTCCTCCCATGATGGTTTGCATGGAATGCGCCGGGACCCAGCTGGAGGTGGTCGAACTTTGCGGCGAAGGCCATATAGTCACTTTCACTAATTCATACATTGCGGCTGAGGGCCGGGAAAACGAAGTCCCCTATACTATCGTCATGGTAGAGTTGCTTGAGGGCCCATGGATCATGGGTAACCTGGTAGGGGTGGACCCGAAAAAGGTAGGTATGGAATGCATGCGCAAAAAGGTCCGGCTCGGCTCCAGGGTCTATCCCGGTGACAAGTATTCCAATGGTGACCTGGCCAGACCGGCTTTCAGTAGAGTAGAGTGATTGGGACTTGAGAATACCTTTCCGCCCAGGTGGTCAGCGGGATGATTGAAGAAGCCAGGAACATGGGAGCATCAGCTATAGACCTGTTGGCTACACCGGATGGGAAGCCATTATGTGAAAAACTCGGTTTCCGAGAACCGGCTTTGCCGGCCATGCGGCTGAGGTTGCTTTAACTCTTTAAGCAACCTGGCTGATTGACATGTTGTGGCCAGCGCAAGGCCTTGCCGAGAGCTGTTTACATTATGAATCGAGAGCGATTGGTCGCTAATTGGAATTGATGAGAGCGGAGGTCAACTGAGATGAGAAGCTATGAAATTACGCGCCTGATCAAATCTGAAGACTTGAATCATCACGGGACTCTTTATGCCGGCCGTTCGGCGGAATGGCTGGTGGAAGCGGCCTTTATTGCGGCTGCGGCTGAACATGGGAGGCCCCAGAATGTTCTTTGTGTCAATGTCCATGGCTTCACGTTCAAAGAACCGGTGCAGTTAGGGGATATCATTACTTTCAGGTCGAGGGTGGTGAAAACAGGTCGGTCCAGTATTACCGTATATGTGCAGGCTGTATCGGAAATATCGGCCAAAGCCCACCTGGACGGATTCCTGACTTTCGCCTGTGTAGAACCGGGCAGCAAAAAGGGCAAGGCTCACAACATTGTCATGGATGAACCGGCGGATGAGGAGGAGAGAAAAATCAGAGCAAGGGCATTGCGGCTATAGAAGGGCTGCTAGCCAAGCTGAGAATGATCCGGGGCATGGAGTCTTTGCTTTGCTTGTGCCGCAAGTGACTATTTTATTTCTTGAATAGATTACTCCACCAACTGCTGTCACCTTGTTTTTGCACCTCCGCCTCCAGTGCTTTCCTGATCCTGTACAGTTCAACATGGAGGTTTTTAATCTCGGCAGCTTGTCTGGTTATTTCGTCGATCAGACCTTGATTGTTGAGCCTGTTGTGCAGAGCCTGAATCTCCAGGGCTTGTCTGTCAATTTTTTCGAGTATATGATGCTCACTTTTGGGGTTATCTACTTTATCGTGCAGCTGCTGGATTTCTTGTGCCTGGCGGATCATGTGGTCAATCATCACCTGACTGTTTTCTGTAAGTGCTGCCTCGATAGCTGTAGCTTGGCGGTCGATCTTGTCGGCTAAAGCTAGATCATAGTCGGCAAGAGATGCCCTAATGGTATTGAACATAACAACAGCCAGCTGATCGATGGGAAAAGGTTTGTCTATCCAGGCTACCTCAGTTGTCATTGCCGCCTGATCGATTTCCTTGCCCATTATCATATATTGTGGTCCCCGCGGCCCCCCCACCTGTACCGCCGTCAATTCACCCTTCTTAATTTTCCTGCGGACAGTAGTCTCCGACAAGCCTACGAGCACCGAATACTCCTTGACGCTAAAATACTCCTGATTCATGTCATTATCGCCCTTTTCAATCGATCGATATAAAACCTGCTTTTTAGGGTAATCTTTTGCACTCTAATAGTGTTCTACCCTGCACGCCCAAATCCTTCTTGGGCAAATGGGAAGCTCGCTTGTTGCAGGACACGATATCGACTGGCTCATACCCAGAGAAGCAACCAGCAGTATGATTGAATTACACATCAACATGCTGGGGGTGACGAAAATGATACGGCTGGTGATGAAACACGACGAGCGGCTCAGTAGGTCGAAGTTGAAGGAGGCAGGCTTTTGACTTAAAATTAGTTTAGTAGCATAGCGGAATAAAACTGGGAGCGATGAATGCAGGGGTGCATTTGGACGCTTATACCCTTGCAGTGAGCTAATAGCGTAACCGACCGAATAGGTCGGTTTTTGTGCTTTATTGAGGGAAAACTCGAGAGGGACAAGGTCGGTATTGGAAAGGAGGAATTCAGGGTATGAGAAGACTGGTAGCGTTGTTTTTGACCCTCACCTTGCTCATGACTTTTGTGGTGGGAAGTGTGGTGGCCAGACCGAAACAGGTACTGCCGGGTTGGGAACAGAATAGGGTTTTTTGGGATATTGACGAACATTGGGGGCAGGCATATATAATGCAGTCCCAGGCCAGGGGATTTTTTGCGGGCTATGAAGACGGTTCCTTCCGCCCGGACCAAGCCCTGACAAGTGATGAACTGGCAGTGATAATCGATCGCCTGGTGGCGGACCTGGATGAAGACGATGATGAAGACGAAGCCCGGGAAGACGATGATCGGGACGAGGTGCTCCGGGGAGTACCGGCCTGGGCCCGCAATGCGGTGTGGAAGGGGAACAAGCACGGCTACATCAATTTGAAGAGATTCCACTCGGCAGTGCAGATGAGCCGGCTGGAGGCATGTGTAGAGCTGGCGGATGCCCTGATTAAGGCTGGTAAACTTGATCCCATCGATAAGGATAATTTCTTCAACCCCTTCGGCGATTGCAGCTCGATTTCCGATGCTGACTACGCGAAACTTATCGCCCTATATCGGGCCGGCATCATCAAAGGAGGGCCCAATGGGAATTTCAATCCCAACAGCCATCTGACCAGAGCCCATCTGGCCGTTATCCTCTGCAATATCGATGATGGCGCCTGGGGAAGGGACCTGACCCTCGATGATTACGATCTGTCCATCAAGGCGGGGGATGAGGAGACTATTACCGGGACCTTGGATGATCAAGAACTGGATGTCAGAGATGTGGACTGGGAGATCACTTCCGGGATCAAGGGCATTATCGATGATGTGGAGATTACTTGGGATGACA
>CAZYGL010000119.1:0-5417 GCA_964647335.1 uncultured Syntrophomonas sp.
CTTTGGCGAACATGAAGTCGGTATAGCAGTCGATGAATTTCTCCAGCCGCCAGAGAGGATCCGTTTCCGGGCCCAAAACCTTTTCCAGTTCTTCACTGAATTCCGCCAGGTAATTTTCCACAATGCAGAGATATAGGTCATCTTTGTTGCGGAAATAATAGTTTATCATAGCGGCATTGACCTGAGCCCGTTCCGCGATATCCCGGACCGATACCCCGTCAAAACCTTTTTCGGCGAATAGTCTCTCAGCTTCAAGGAGGATTCTGTTCTTGGAAGTCAGATTGTTCACCGCCACTACTTACACCGGCCTTCATTTCACCCTAGTAAACAAATGTTTTAAACGATTGTTTAATAACAATTTTAACCTTAATCCGCCAGATGTCAAGCCAATTTGTTTACACTGGTGTCGGCTATTCCTGATCGAGCAATGATTCCATTTCATCCAGCAGCCTGCCAAAATACGCCAATGCTTCATCTATCGGCTGCGGGGTGAGCAGATCGACCCCGGCTTTCTGCAGCAGGTTGATTGGGTAATCGGTGGAGCCTGACTTCAAGAACTCCAGGTACCTTTCCACCGCCGGTTCCCCTTCCCTCAAGATCTGCTCCTTTAAAGCGGTAGCGGTCGAAAAACCGGTGGCATATTTGTAAACGTAGAAAGACGAATAGAAATGGGGAATCCGGGCCCATTCCCATTCGATCTCGGGATCTAAGACAATGTCCGGGCCGTAATAGAGGCGGTTCAGTTCCCGGTAAATCTGGTTGAGAATATCCGGAGTCAAAGCTTCGCCTGCTTCGGCCCGGGCGTGGACTATTTTTTCAAATTCGGCGAACATGGTCTGCCTGAATACAGTACCGCGGAACTGCTCCAGGTAGTGATTCAGCAGGTATATCTTCTCCTGTTTCTCTTTACTGTTCTGCAGCAGATAGTCGATCAGCAGCGATTCATTGACGGTGGATGCTACCTCTGCAACAAAAATGGAATACTGGCTGTAGACATAGGGCTGGTTCTGGTGGGAATACCAGCTGTGCAGGGAATGTCCCATCTCATGGGCCAAGGTGAATAAATCATCCAGCTTGTTGTCATAGTTCATCAGCACGTAGGGATTAGTGTCATAAGCACCCCAGGAATAGGCGCCTCCGGTTTTGCCTTCATTCTCGTATACATCTATCCAGCCACTGCTGAAGCCTTGTTCAAGAAGTCCGGTATATTCCGTTCCCAGGGGTTTCAAGGCCTCCAGCAATACCTTTTGGGACTGGTTGTAGGGTATCTCATATTTATATTCGGGCACCAGGGGTGTATATATATCGTAGAAATGCAATTCATCCAGGCCGAGGAGACGCTTACGGATGCGCATGTAGCGGTACATGTGCTCCAGGTGGGCATGCACCGATTCGATCAAGCGGTCATAGACCTCTACCGCCACATTGTCCTGGTCCAGGGAAGCCTCCAGGGCCGAATTGTAATTGCGAACCCGGGCGTAAAAGATATCCTTTTTGACACTGGCAGAGAGGCTCGCTCCCAGGGTGTTGATCAGTTTCTGATAGGATCCGTAAAGACCGTAGAAGGCCTCCTGGCGTACTCTCCGGTCCGGGCTCTCCATGAAACTGGTATAGCGGCCTTTGGTTAGCTCCACGTCCTCGCCATTTTCGTCTTTTATCTGCGGGAACTTGAGATCGGCATTGTTGAGCATGGTGAAAATGTTGCCCGCGGCCATGGACAAATCCGCAGCCATGGCCAGCAAGCGCTCCTCGCTGGCCGAGAGGATGTGGGCCTTTTGGCGCAGGATTTCCTCCAGGAAATGTTTGTAAACTTGAAGCTCGGTATCGGAGGCAAGGAAAGCTTCCAGTGATGCTTCCGGGACGGCCAGGATCTCCGGCACGATGAAAGCGGTCATGCCTGCAATCTGAACGCTCAAGCTCTCTATCCGGTCGAAGAGGGCCTGGTAATGGGGATCGGCATTGTTCTCGTCACGGCGCATGCGGGCATACACATACAGTTTTTCATTTTTACGCCCCAGGGAGTCGTGCAGCTTGAATACCTTGAGCATAGCTGCAGCCGATTCGCCCAGCGTCCCCTGCAAGCCCGCCAACTCAGCAGCCAGGGCTTTAACCTCCAGGAATTCGTCTTCCCACATCTGTTCCCCGGCATAAATATCCTCGAGCTTCCATTTATATTCGCCTTCGATCTCGTCCCTTTTTTTGACCGCACTCTTGCTCATACATTATCCTCCTCATGGTTTAAGTCCCTTTGGTTTAAGAAAATCTAGATTTATTCTATACTAGTGGCATGAGAAAATAAATTTGGCTCGGTTCAAAGCATCTCACAACTTATCGTCAGGAGGGATCATTCAGTGCTTGATTTAGGCAACATCTCCATGGTTGTCCGTAATATCGAAAAATCTGTACGTTTCTACAGCAATGTGCTTGACTTCAACATAGTAAAGCAGAAACGCACTCTGCCATACACGGTCGCACTGCTTCAACAAGGAAGTATTGTCCTGGAGCTAATTCAATATACTAAACCAGAATCTGATCCCCGTATCAATGGAGTGATAGATCACGTGACGTTCACTGTCAATAATCTAAAAGAGACTGTAGAAAAACTCAAGAGGCAGGGAGTCGAGTTCGAAACTGCTGCACCGCTCCAGGCTTTCGATGGCAGCCAGATCATTTTTCTGAGGGGCCCCGATAGTGAACGTATTGCATTGACTAGTACTTTAGGCAGGTAACAGAAACAATTAATAGGGCCCGGCACCCGATTAAACGAACAGGCAATCGATCACTGTGAAGTAAACAGTCCGTGCTAAAAAATACTCCTCCTGAGTTAAGCAGTCTTTGACTGCAAATATTGTAACTTATGCTAGAATCGATCATAAGATACCTGTAAATAATAAGGAGATTAACTATGTTTGATTTGGCGCATATAGCTATGGTGGTTCGAGATGCGGAGAAATCAGCACAATTTTATAATCAGGTGCTGGATTTCGCAATCCGCAAGCAGTCGGTTACCCCGGCTTTCAAAGTTGTGTTTCTTAAAGCAGGCTCCCTGGTAGTAGAACTGCTGGAATACCTGCAGCCGGAAACTGGGCAGCGTTCCAGGGGAGTAATCGATCACCTGGCTTTCCGGGTAACAGACCTGCCAACGGTGATGGCGGATTTGGAGGCTAAGGGAGTAGAATTTGAGACCGCCCAACCCCGCCAGGCTTTCGACGGCCACAAAATCACCTTTTTCCATGGACCAGACGGCGAGCGCATCGAACTGGTGGAGTTCTAGTCGGTGACTTTTGTAGTTGTAGTCTTGCTGGTAGTGCTGGTCTTGCTGCCAGTATCGCTGGACTTGCTGTCATCAGTTTTGCTGTCACCGGTTTTGTCTGTGTCAGCACTATCCGTGTCCTGATCCTTGGTTGCCGTGTCACCTGATGTGCCCGCATCGTTCTTATCGCTGCCGTCCGTTTGCACTTCAGTTGAGGTCGAAGGCGTGGTACTTGTTGTCGATGGAGTTTTTACCGTACTGGTGGTCTTCATATTGGCTGGGGTTTCATTGACCACTTTGAAAGTCTGCCCCTGCAGCAAAGACTCCACCAGGATGCCGGCGATTTGCTGGTCCGCCTCCCAGTAGCTTGCCCCGGTGCTGCTGTCATGATAGAAATATCCGGGCAGGGTCTGGGCGCTCAGGTTGGCCAGATCCAATTTATTGGCCATGTTGGCCAGGTAGATCATATCCTTCAGGGGCAGGTTGGTGCGCACATTCTTGTTAAGCTCGGGAATCAGCTGGGGCAGTCTCAAGATGGTCTTACTCTGCATCATTTCCGCAGCCAGGGCTTTTATGAACTTCTGCTGGTTCTCAGTGCGGCCGATGTCCGCAGTAGGCCCGCCCCGGTAGCGCACGAAGGCCAGGGCCTGCTGGCCGTTCAGGTATTGGTAGCCCTTTTTGAGGTTGATAGTCAGTTCAGGATATTCATCGTCATAGTGGTACATGTTGCTTTCAATATTTATGTGCACACCCCCCAGGGCGTCGACTATATCTCCAAAACCAGCGAAGTTGGTTATCACATAATAATCAACCGGCACATTGAGAAGCTCCCCCACCTTGTCGCAAGCGGCTTCCGGTCCATCCACCATGTTGATGCTGTTGATCTTGTCATATTTGCCGGCTGAGTTTTTAATCCGGGTATCACGGGGGATGGAGACCATCACCACTTTGTCGGTGCCAGGGTCAATACTGGCCAGGATCATGGTGTCACTGCGCGAATTGGACTTGGTGTCCCGGGCATCGATGCCCATGACTAGGATGTTGATCGGCTTTCCGGTCAGGGCTTTGGTCTGCACCGAGGAGAAGAACAGGGTGTTCAGTTTCCCGCCTAATAGCGCACCGATGCCCATCATGACCAGGAATATCGCTATGGCCGCAGTGACAAAACCCTTGCGGCTGTGAAAAAATGACATGTCTTATACGCCCCCACTATAATTAAATCTTTCCAACCGGAGTTTATTTTACTCCTCGCCCGGGGCGCTGTCCATCCTATTTTTTCTTTCATCCAGGCGATCCGCAATTCTTTTCAGCAGTTGATCTATTCCCATACCGGTATGGGCGGAGACAAATAGGGCCGTTTTTTCTCCTGCCGGCAGGCTTTCGATCAGATCCGCCTTGTTGAAAACCGTCATTATTCTATCCGGATCAGCCCCCAGTTCCACCAGAACCTGCTCGACCACTCTTATCTTGTCCATATTGTTGGCATCGGCGACATCCACGATGTGCAGCAGCAAATCCGCATCAACCGCTTCTTCCAGGGTAGAATGGAAAGCTGCCACCAGGTGATGGGGCAGGTTCTGGATAAATCCCACCGTATCAGTGATAAGCACTTCTTGTCCAGATGGCAGGATGATCTTGCGGGTGGTAGTGTCCAGGGTCTGAAAAAGCCGTTCACCGGCTTCAACTTGCTTATTGCCGCTGCGGTGGCTGCCCTGGCAGATCATATTAAAGAGCGAGGATTTGCCGGCATTGGTATACCCAACCAGGGATATGGTTTTGACACCTACCCGCTGTCGCCTCTTGCGGTGGAGCCGGCGGGTGGTCTCCAATTTCTCCATCTGCCGCTTCAGATCCCGGATCCGGCTGCGGATTCGCCTCCGATCCAGTTCCAGCTTTTGTTCTCCTGCTCCTCTGGTGCCAATGCCTCCGCCCAACCGGCTCAACTCGGTGCCTTTGCCGGTCAAACGGGGCAGTCGGTATTCCAATGTGGCCAGTTCAACCTGCAGCATACCCTCCCGGCTGCGGGCTCTCTGGCTGAATATGTCCAGGATCAGCATGGTGCGGTCGATTACCCTGACATCCACGGCTTGCTCCAGGTTTCGCAACTGTACCGGGGTCAGTTCGCTGTCAAATATCACCAGATCCGGCTGCAGTTCCGCGGCCA
>CAZYGL010000120.1:0-5287 GCA_964647335.1 uncultured Syntrophomonas sp.
ATGACAAGCCATTCATCCTGCATATTGGCTTAGACTTGATCCATGGTTCATTAAAGTTTTAAACACAATAGAACCGTCCCTTTGTGTCAAACCTGAGGCATTTCTGCAAGTTTACTATAAGCGCTTAACGACAGAATTTTCCAACTCTCCTACATCATTAAGCTGCTGGAAAGCAGCGTTTCTGATTATGATTTCGGACACGTAGCGTGAGCAGACTCCCTCATAATCTATTTTGAGACGTGACCGAATAAACTCAGGATCTTGTTCCAACATGATATCACCAACTACCGCCGCGCATTCATTGAAACCCAGCATCGCCCTAACCGCACTTAACGTAGTGAAGCGCGGATTTATTTCGTAGAAGAAGGGCCCATCGGCAGTGATTTTACACTCCAGATTAATGGGGCCCAGCAGGCCTTCGGGGATCAGGGCTTCCACCATCTGGCGGCTGGCAGAATATACCCGTTCATCCCAGATGGGGGTGATGTGGACTGGTATGCCATGTTTGAGGGAACTCCTGCACATAAAGGTCGAAATTATCGCCCCTTTTTGACTGACCAGATGTTGAACAGAGATCTCGTCTTTTTGGATAGGGGCATTGTGGCGCAGAATATGCTCTGGTTTAATTTCATGCCTCTCAATGTTCCAGTTGCTGGGAATGAGGTAGGGCTGACCTATGTATCTGTCCGCATCTCTAACCCGATATTTGTCCAGATCTTCCCTGCAGAACAAAACATCTATCTCGGATGAACCGGTGCCTCCTATAGGTTTTACGAACAGAGGGTACTCTATCGCCCCTTGGTCCAGAATATCACTTACCAGCTGGGTTTCCACGAAAGGTAAATTCCTGTCTCGAAAAAACTGAAAAGTAGCCAATTTATTGCGACATACATTTATCACCCGGGTACCGCTAATGATCACTTCCGTGCCAATGGCCTGGAACCTGTGGCGGTTTTCAGCAAATTTGATCAATTCGGGATCAAGGTTAGGAATAACCAGATCGATGTTTTCTTTTAAACAAATTTCCAAGATATTCTCAATATAGGATTCATCCATACATGCTGGGACCAGAAACGATTGGTCTGCCGCATAAAGACCTGTTGCCCAGGCATCAGAATCGGTTGCGAATATCCTGGCTTCCAAACCAGACATACGCAGTGCTTTTATTATCGCTTGCCCCGCTCCTCTGCCTACGGCGGTTATCAATATATTGATCATTGCTCCACCCCTCACTTAATTTCAGCCCCTATCTTATTGCCACCGAACATAAATCCAGATCCTAATATAAATTCTATCATGACATCTGATTACCCCTAAAACTTCCACGCGATATTCCCCATGAAAAAAGCTCTGCCTGTCCAGATTTTAACTGAACATGCAAAGCTCATTATTTCAGTAATATGGCTAACCTACTATAAAATGATACAAATGCACACCCCCATTCAATCTTTCAACGATTTCGAGGTAGGGGTGTGCATTTTCGTCAGGGGGTGTGCAAACCCTTCGCGAGACATTTGAGGCTTAATTATTATTGACAAGATACCTTTTTGTTCACTTCTTGGGGAGTATTATTGGTGCCTAATCAGATGTAGACTGACTTTTATGAAATGACGTAATTAGAATATATCCAAAAATCAGTTGAGCAGCCACAACCTGACCAGCATCGGTGTGCACTACAGGATCAAGTACTTGGATTACTGGAGTTGGAACACCGTTACTGAAGTAAATCAAGTGAGTACATGCGAAAAGTCCTAATGGAATTCCAGCGAAAGTCATTTTGAAAATATCTAATGCCCATGATCCAGTATTTCTTACTTCATGTACTAGAAGCTCAATAAATCCCAATAGCACCCCTATTAAAACAAATAATCCTAATTGGGCCAAATAGAAGTGCCCAGGTTCCAATGTTTCCAGGGCAGACTGCTTGAGACTAGCCAGCCAAGGGCCAGAGGCATATAGGATAACAAGGATTAGTAATGTATGAGCCACGCATGAAGTTTTACATTTGTTCACTATTTACAACTCCTAGTAAAGAATCTGCTTTTGGCAATTGCTGGTCTATAAGGTTCAAAACCTAGATAGGCATATAAAACAATTACAGATTTCAACTAAACAAGCACATCACAGTACTCGTGGATCGATATTAATGTGCTCGACTACAGAGGGAAATCAGTGTAATTTACTCTGACCTGATGAGATAATGTCCAGGTACTGCCGGTTGCATTTCTTTTTATAGTAATATCTGCCTGCCCTCCTACATGGGTAGATAGGGGATATACGTCCAACCAGTCACTCCAACTTGGGTAATAGGTATATGTTGTTCCAGAACTTGGGTAAGATATATAACGATACTCGCCCGAATTAGTTCCAAGGTGCTTAATTAAGCTACCTGATTGATGCGGATTAAAGCTGGTTACTTTATAGCCATACGCCGTGCCTCTTACATATCCTTTAAGGATGCTCATTTGTGAATCCAGTATGGTCCACTTGCTGTCAACCCTGTCTAAAGTTGCAGAATAATAGTTGAAGCTGCCGATTTGGTCCCATCTATAGCTATAGCGAACTGTCAATGTGCATCGAACACTGGCGGTCTGGGGATCTACTTTCGGTACCTGCTTATAAGAACTGCCATTCTCATATATATCAGTGAAAATAGTTGTGGTATAGTCTTCTACTCTGCTGGCAGAGCCATTGGGATTTGTTTCCCTGACTTCTTTTAATTTTTGTGTTGTCACGCAGTTTTCAACACAAAACTCTTTCAATAGATCCTCATCCAAAACAATATTTTGGATAAAATTTGCGTCCCCGATTAGATCAGTTTTACCATTCTTGGCATTTTCGTACAATACCGCTTCATCAGTTATCGGTGCTTTGCTGAAGATCACCTCTTTGGGATTACTAATATCATAGTTGTTTTCGGCCCTTGCTGGGGAGATTGCTACAAACATGAATCCAACCAATAAAAAAAGCGCCAGTAATTTCATGGGTATCCGGTTCTTGATGCACATAAACAAAACCTCCCTTAATAAACCTTCATTTTCTTGTAATATCTCTTGTTTTCACAGTATTTCAATTTCATCAATTAAGCTAAATCCTCTTGGTTATGCATCTTCTGCACTGCAGGGATTGATGGGCCGCCTCAGCAGACCCGGTAGTACCAGTTTTCGGCCGTTGGGATTCCACATCAACTCCTGGCAGCAAACCTCCTTCATCAGTTCTTTACCCATCCAATTCTTCTCTTCCTAACTCAATTCCTCTCAAATGGCGTGGATAGCCCCTTTGGTGACATGAATAGCCGGTTATCCAGCGTAAATGCCCAAAAAAATGCAGGGATTGAGCTAATGCTCCAACCTATTAATAGCAAATGGGTAGTATGCCTCTATGGTGGCATATCATCAACTATCTGCCTATGATACTCTTCTTCAATTTGATAGGACTAATGTTTATTTATAACTTGGTTGCAACCCAGCACAATAACAATCCCAAAATTGCTTCGCCACTTTTGATTCCGGCTAGGAAGATAGGACTCATTCTGGAGATTTTTAAAATAATAGATGTGTACCAGTTCGGGGTATAATCTAAACCCCAGAGAGTATAACGTTCACCCAAAATGATTGCCAGCATAGCGTCTAAAATAAGCAGACTGCCTAGTATGAATAGCACATAACCAATTAATTTCATTACTCTCCTCCTGAATAGCAACCTTGAATAGCTACACTACCGGTTCATTAAGTATCTGACGCTTGACCTAGGCTCGCATTCTCCTCATTTGTTGGCATTAACGTCCGGAAGCGTTTCTTATCTTTCCGGCATATCATCTGGATTACCTGTCGGGAAGTCATTGCCCCGGTTGACACTCCTCCAGGCGGCTGCACCCACATACCAGAGAGCCAGAGGTTGTCCAGCCCCGGTACAGTTTTGGGGATTGCACGAAATCGTTTTGCTTTATCAGGCGAGATGACCCAGGTCATAAATGTACCCTTCCAGTTTCCGGTATAGCGAACGTAGGTCATCGGAGTTGCCACATCGGTCATTTCGATGGCAGATTTGAAGCCAGGATACTTGCGCTCCAGTTCATCGGCAAATGTTGCGGCAATTCTCTCTTTCTCAATTCGATAGGCGTCCCTGTCGTTTGCCAGTTGTTCCCAATATTGATAGTCGTCCGTACTGAAACCGGTTATGACCACCGACTTTCCCGGCGGGGCCAGGGTGGGATCGAAACAATAATTCTTCACTACCGTCCAATCCGCTTTCCAGTCCTTCAAGAATTGGGCTCTGTAACATTCACCCAAACATTCTGGTTGGGAAGAAAGGTCCATATTTACCCCGAAAGAGACCTGAACCATGGACGGGACTACCCTGCAGCTTTGGAATAGTTCCTGATGAGTTGGGTCAATATGCTTACCATCCAGCATCTCATAAAGGGTTGTCCTTAAGTCTGCGGCAGATATTATGTAATCCCCCCTGATCTCCCTGCCATCAACCAGCCGAATACCCACTGCCCGACCGTCTTCTTCCAGGATCTTGGCCACCCGGCATTTATAATGAATCTTTGCTCCCAGACTTAAACACCGTCTTTCAACGGCTTTGGCAAACTCCAGTGACCCTCCCTGCGGGAATCCACCATCCCCTGCGTGCAGCGACGCTAAAACCAGCACCAGGCTCAGGAGAGGGTGGTCTTTTTCCCATAATATCGTGGGCAAAATTTCCCGGAGAAAGGGGTCTTTAAAACGCTGGCCAAATTCGCCGATGGTAATCCCGTTGCAGAAATTTAAGTCTTTGTAATACGGAATCATCTTAATGATCAATTTGGTGACATCAAAGAAGTTGTAAAGTTCATAGGCTTTTTCAATCGGTATCTCGAATTTGGAAAACTTGCGGATTAGCCGGCATAAAAGCTCGATGGTCGCTGAATCTTGGGGGGATATTTCCTTCAGATGGGCTTCGAGCTTATCAGCATCGCAGGATACTGTCAGGGTTCTTCCGTCGGAACCTGTGTAACGATAAAATTCGTGGTGCTTAAGAATCCGACGTCCCTGGACTGCGCCCAGCTCCAACCACAGCTTATACTCATTGGAACTAGGGCTCGAACCCATCAGCCAGTGGATGCAGCCATCAATAGTATAACCCTTTCGTTTCCAGGAGGTGCAAAGCCCTCCGGGCTTATCGTGCATTTCATAAATCTCCGCCTCGTAGCCATTCATGCGGGCATAACATCCAGCAGACAATCCAGCCATCCCAGCGCCGATTATTATAATTTTTTTAGCCATTAGTTCTTCCCCCTATC
>CAZYGL010000121.1:0-5234 GCA_964647335.1 uncultured Syntrophomonas sp.
TCACCGCCGGATCAGGATGATCCGGTGATCCGCACACCGGGCAAGGCTGCCCCTTAATCAGCCGGGAGGCCAAAATCCCGGCTTGCTCGCTCAGAAAAGCGGTGGACAGCTCTTCATATTCCAATACCCGGGCGGTACTCTCTAGCTGGGCGGACCGGTACTCCTCCTGAGCCACGTCCAGAGTCTTTTGGTCCTTTTTCAAAACGATCAGGGCAAGCTGAAGATCTGCCAGGGTCTGGCCCAATTTTTCCGCGTCTTCGAGCCTCCTTTGCGCCCTCTCCGCTTCGACTTCGATCTCTCCCAGCTTTTTGACTGTATCCAGGTATTGGGCTCGCTCTGCTTCCAGAGCCTGGTGCTTTTCTCTCGTTGCAGCCCAATCCCTCTCCTTGGCCCGGAGCTTTTTATTAGTGACTTCGGCCGCCTTGACCAGGCGGTCCAGTTCGTCGTAAGCAGGCAGAGCAGCCTGAAGTGCGGCTATATCACGGGCCAGCCCATCCCGTTCGTCGTCTTTGCCCCTCTCCTCAAAATAAGCCTGCTCCAGTTTTACCAGTTGCGGTTCATTCGCGCAGAGAATTTGCCGCTGAGTTTCCTGGCCCTGCACCAAGTCAGTGATGGCTTGTTGGGCTTTATCCAATGCATCAACAGCCGGTTTCACATGGTGGAGGGCATCCTGAGCCTTCTTGAGCCGCACCTGTTTTTCCTGGTATTCAACCTGGCTTGTTTGCATTTCACCCAACCTGGCCTTGGATCGCTCCAATTGGTCGAGTCTCTCATTATTGGCACCTGCGGCGGCGATATCGCCAGTAAGGCTGGTGATCATATCTTGAAGCCGTTTGCGGGTCAGATCTTCCGCCTGCTCGGCTGCAATGTCTTCCTCTATGAGGATTGCGAGGCACGACAAGAATCGGGGCAGGGAATAAATATCCTTGTCCTGGTTGATTTTATCAAGCTCCGGGTAAACCGGGTGATTTTCCGGGCAGGCCACCCCCAGGGTATACTGCTGGATGCTTTTGCGCAGGTCGTCGTATTCGCCTTTGAGCTGGCTGGAACGTTCCCTGATCTCACTCTGAAACTGCTGGTATATGCCGGTGTTGAATACCTTGCGGAAGATCTTACTCCGCTCCTCGGTAGTCGCCAATAGCAGCTTGAGGAAATCTCCCTGGGCGATCATAG
This sequence comes from uncultured Syntrophomonas sp., assembly GCA_964647335.1. Lineage (GTDB taxonomy): Bacteria > Bacillota > Syntrophomonadia > Syntrophomonadales > Syntrophomonadaceae > PHAA01. The sequence continues at coordinate 1,174 of CAZYGL010000121.1, forward strand.
CTATCTGGGAAAATTGGTTGCGGTCGATGCCGATAATTTCTTTGACAGCTTCGGTAACTGCTGTATTGCCGGTCACTACTCGCCCCCCCGGCATAGTGAGGGTAGCATTTGATGCTTCTACCGTGGTGCCCGATCCACTCTTCTTAGGCCGTTCATAACGGGGATTGCGTTCGACTTGGTAGAGCTGTCCGCGATAGATGAATTCAAGTTTGACTAGGGTTTTCGCGTCCGGAGAGGCAAAGTGGCTGCGCAGCATGGCATTCTCGCGGTTAGTCCCACTCGCTTCTCCAAACAAGGCAAAGGTTATGGCATCAAAGATTGTGGTCTTGCCAGCGCCGGTATCGCCGGTTATAAGATATAAGCCGCTGTCCCCGAAGTCTGCCATGGGCACCTCAATCCGTTCTGCATATGGGCCGAATGCACACATGGTGAGTTTGACCGGTTTCATGCCAGCCTCCCTTCCAACGTCTCCAGCAGTTCCGTTACGATACCCAACTTTTCATCATCCATCTCCACATTATTCTGCAGTTGGTAGAATTCCCGGAAGAGCTGCACCGGCGACATCAAATGGATCTCCTGGGCAGCCAGGCCAGTGTTTATGGACCTGGTCCGCTGATTATCGTATTCCAGGCGCATGACATTCGGGTAAACGGAGTGTACCTTACCTATGGCATCTATGATTTCCTCTTCATCCGTCAAGGTGATATGGATGTAATCCTCTGTATTGGTGCCAGCATAAGCAGATGGAGAGATCAATTCCTGGAGAGGTCCTTTTATCTCCCGCATGTCCCTTAACGGTTCCAAAGGGATAGTGTTGATTCTGACCTGGTTCTTATTTCCCAGATCAACCATAGTGACCGATTTGGTGTGCCTGGCTTCGGAAAACGAATATTTGAGCGGAGAACCGGCGTAGCGGATAGTCTCCCGCCCGATCCACTGAGGGGCGTGCAGGTGACCCAGGGCCACATAGTCGAAGGCCGCGAATGCCGAAGCTTCGACATTATCCAGGCCTCCCACCGACACGCTCTCGGATTCCGACCGGAGCGGCTCTTGTCCGGCACTGGTAACAAACTGGTGGGCTATGAGAATGTTTCTGTCAGCCGGATTGACGCAGGCGTGAACCAGGACAGCTTCTATACCTGCTTGATAGCTCTCGACCGGATCTTCAGGATAAAACCTGCGCACCTGGGCCGGTTTGATGAAAGGCAGCATATATATGTTCACCGGTCCGATCTCATCCTCCATCACCATGGGCTCCAAAGTACCGTCGAACATCTTCGACATATAAATGTTCTGGGCGGTCATGATACGGGCCCCGAAAGCTATCCGCTCAGGGGAATCATGATTGCCGCTGATAACGAAACAAGGAAGATTCATCCGGGCTATGCGGGTGAGGAATTCGTCAAATATCTCCACAGCTTCCGCCGAGGGTATAGACTTGTCATAGATATCCCCGGCGATCAGGATAGCGTCGGGTCTCAGGTCTTCAGCCATCTGCAGCATCCTTGCCAGTATATATTTTTGGTCCTCCAGCATGCTGAATTCGTTAACGCGCTTGCCGATGTGCAGGTCCGACAGGTGCATGAATTTCAAATTTGCCACCTCGTTTCTATCCCTTGCCCTTTCACCTTCCTGGTCAAGGAACGGGCTATATCTAGAATAAGCTTTCTACAAAGCCAGGCTAAATCCTTGCCGAAATATTAGCTTGGCTATAAACTGGGTAATGTATAAAAAATAGCGGGAGGGCTCGTATAATGAGCGAACATATGAATTGGCTCCATGAGCAGAGATGCTTGAAGGCAGTCAAATCCCTGCGCAGCAATGGTTTCGAGGCGATATATTGTCCCAACCAGAGAGATGCCTACGAAAACATTATTTCCGCCGCACAGGATGCCATCTCCATAGGACTAGGAGGTTCCATGACCTTGGAGGAACTCGATTTGGTCCCCGAACTGTGCAGGATGGAAAAAGAACTTCTGCTCCGTGATCTGCCTGGGCTGACCCCGGAGGAACAACTGGCAGTCAGGCGCCGCCATTTGAGCTGCGATCTCTTTTTGACCGGTACCAACGCCCTGACCCTGGCCGGGCAACTGGTGAATGTTGATGGAATCGGCAACCGGGTAGGCGCCATGACATTTGGTCCCAGGAAGGTGATCGTGGTGGCCGGGCGCAACAAGATTGTCCTGGATCTGGAGGCAGCCTTGAAGAGAATTAGGGAAACCGCGGCTCCTGCCAATGCCCACCGGCTCGATAAAAAACTGCCCTGTGCCTTGACTGGAACATGCAGCGACTGCCAGTCACCTGAACGTATCTGCCGGATCACTGTGATACTCGACCGGATGCCCAGTTTGAGCGACATCCGAGTCCTGGTTGTCAATGCCGATATGGGGTATTGAATACGGAAAAAATGAGGGTATAATTCTTCTGGATTCTGCTTGCGATAGAAGTATGCTGCTCCAAGCATTCACTTGCCTGCAACCATAGCCTTCTAAAGCGATGAATTATAACCATGACTGACTTGGTTGGTTTAACGTTTTATCAGCGCTCATTCAGCCAACGCAGGTACATCCAGCACAGTTTCGCCAGGTCGATCCGGTTGGTTATGGCCATTATTTTCAGGTCGTTTTTTATATCCGGGAAAGCAGACTCGAACGATAATCCGCTGCCCTTGACCAGCATGTCGATATCTCGGCACAGCTGGTTTCTGGTTTCCCGGCTGAGGGTGGAGATCCCAAATATGATGCTGGTGCTCTCCATCTTGCTTTCGGTCAGTTTCTTAACCATCTCGGCTTGTTCCACTAATCCCATCTATGATACCTCTTTCCTATCTTGACCTTCTTACTTCTTGTGTTCGTCTGTCATGGGCGTCCAGCTAGTTGAGTTACACGGCAGCTACTTTTTGTAACAAATTTCTATTTACACAATCATATTCCTGCAATTAATTGCCGGAATATTACGACAAAATCGGACTATTTCTGTAATTAATACATTTTTCGACGCAGGTTTTATTTACTTATATGGTATTTTTTCGGATAAAATATATTTGCTATGGATATTGGCTGCAGCGATAACTTGTCCATTGCTATCGGCATAGAGGTCAACTAAAATTAAAACAATCCGAAAGTATGGGGCTATTTCTTTATGTGGATAAATTGGAACGGGGGCTATGCGATGGGGCATCTGATTCATGAGAAGGACGAAGTATATCGGGTATTAGCCGAACGGCTCAATCGGGAGCCAGTCGGCGCGCCGATCAACGATACCCTGATGGCTATTCTACAGCGGCTGTATACCGAGAGTGAAGCCCTGGTGGGCAGCCAGTTTCCCCTGGTACCCATCCGCCTGGAACAGATCGCGGCAGCGGCCGGCATGAGCCCGGAAGAAATTAAACCGGTCCTGGACGGTATGGCGGACAAGGGCCTGGTGATCGATATGCCCCGCCGGGATACGTCTTTCTATATGCTGGCCCCAATGGTGATAGGCTTTTTCGAATACACCTTCATGCGGGCGCGCGATGAGATCGCTATGAAGGAACTGGCAGAGCTGTTCAACAGCTATTTCAAGAATCCCGAAGCAATCGAAGAATTGTCCGGCATAGATACGCGGATGATGCGCACCCTGGTGTACGAGCGGCTCATCCCGGCAGCGGTGGAGACCGAAGTGCTAACCTACGAACGGGCTAGCCAGGTCATTCGCGAGGCTGGGGGCGGCGCCCTTTCCATGTGCGCTTGCCGCCATAAGGCGATGCACCTGGGGAAGGCCTGTGATGCGCCCATGGAAGTATGTATGTCCTTGGGCAGCGCAGCGGAATGGGTGATCCGGAGGGGCATGGGCAAGGGAGCCACAGTGGAGGAACTGCTCCAGGTCCTGGAGCAGACTGAAGCGCTTGGGCTGGTCCACAACTGTGACAACGTCATGAACAAACCCGCCTATATCTGCCATTGCTGCGGCTGCTGCTGTGTCATCATGAAAAATATCAAGGAGTTCGGCAAGTATGCGGTACATCCCACCAATTTCCTGCCGGTTTTGGCGGCTGACAGCTGCATTGGCTGCGGTATCTG
>CAZYGL010000122.1:0-1950 GCA_964647335.1 uncultured Syntrophomonas sp.
AAAAAATCAGGATGTTGACCTATCAAATCCGGAAATTGCCATTGGGCTGAATAGATACGCCGCACTTCATCTTTATATACGCTCAGCTCCTGTTCGGTTTCCTGCAGTTTCTTGACCAGGATCTTGGCCCCGGACATGTCCAGGAACAGGCTCTTGCCGATTGCGCCAACGATCTCTCCGTTCTTGATGATTGGCAGGCGGGTCACTATGGTGTCACGGCCTTTGATCACAAAGATATCAGCTTTATCTATGCGGCCGGTCTTAAGTACTTCGGGCAACTCCGAGTTAGGGGTCACGTCCAGGATGTAGCGGCCGATGGCATCTTCTTTCTTCAGACCCAGGATATCCAGGTAGGTCTGGTTCATGTGGGTTATGTTGCCGTCCTTGTCCACAATCACATAGACCATGTAGGGGCTTTCGATCAAGCCTTCCAGGATACTTTCGAAGTCTCTTTCCGTTTCCTGCAGCTTGCGCATCAAAACCTTGGCCACTGACATATCCATGAAAAGGCTCTTGGCTATTGCGCCTACGATCTGCCCGTCCTTGATGATGGGGACCCGGGTGACGATCATATCATGCCCTTTAATATTCCAGACATCGGCGTTGTCAATCTGACCCGTTTTCATAACTTCCATCAATCCCGAGTTGGGGGTTATATCGAGGACGAACTTGCCGATCACATTTTCTTTTTTCATGTCCAGGATGTCGAGGTAGGTCTGGTTCATGGCAGTTATATAACCCTTGTTATCCACTGCCACGTAAAGCATGTAAGGACTTTCCACCATGGCTTCGAAAAGCGCGGTGAATTCCTTCTCCCTCTCCTGCAGGCGTTTCATGAAGATTTTAGCTCCGGACATGTCCAAAGAGAGGCTCTGGCCAATAGCCCCGATTATCTCCCCGTCCTTTATGATAGGGACCCGGGTCACCAGGGTGTCCTGGTCCTTGATAGGCCAAATATCGGCTTGATCGATCCGGCCGGTCTCCAGAACTTCCGGGAGCAGGGAATGGGGCAGTATCTCCAAAATATGTTTGCCCATTACATCTTCAGAGGTCAATTCCAGTTCGTCCAGGAAAGTCTGGTTCATAAGAGTGATATGACCTTCCTTGTCTACGATGACCAGAGCCATGTAGGGACTCTCGATCAAGGCTTCAAAGGTTGCTGCATAGGTGTAATCTGAAACCAAAGGAATGGGAATCTCCTCCTTTACCAGGCGCCTGTAGATTATGAATGAGCGTTTCTCGGTACAATTCCACATTTGCAGGTGTTTTTCCTGCATTTACAACCACTGCTTTCGGGAAAGCAACTGCAATCAGCCTGCGTTTTATGCGAAAATATTAGTATAGGATTGTATGATTGCCAGAGATAGGTAGAGCCGCATCGTCTCCAACCGTGAAGGAGGAGAGAATATGTTCGAACTTTATGATCCAGCCAGGCAGAAAGTGCCGATCAAGATCTGGCTCGCCAGCCTTGAGGATGTAGAACCTGGATGCCTGCAGCAGGCCATTAATCTTGCTAATCTGCCGTTCATATACAAATGGGTGGCTTTGATGCCTGATACCCACCAGGGCTACGGCATGCCCATCGGCGGAGTAATTGCGGCCAAGGATTATATCATTCCCAATGCAGTGGGGGTAGACATAGGCTGCGGCATGGCTTTCGTGGAAACCAACATCCACCATCAGCAACTTGATTTCGCTGAATATTCAAACCTGGTGGGGCAGATAATGCGGGCAGTTCCAACTGGTTTCGAACATCACAAGAAACCCCGGACCTGTTTGACAATGGACGAGGATGAGTGGGCCCAAGAAGTCAGGGGCCAGCATTTTACCGAACTGCCCAATATAGAAGACGGGTATTACCAGGTTGGAACCCTGGGAAGCGGCAATCACTTCATCGAACTGCAACAAGATGAAGCTGGAATGCTCTGTGTGATGGTGCATTCCGGCAGC
>CAZYGL010000122.1:2050-5177 GCA_964647335.1 uncultured Syntrophomonas sp.
ATAGAATTCAGCGGGGAGGTAAACGCCCACCACAATTACGCAGCCTTAGAAAACCACTATGGCCAAGATGTCTGGGTACACCGCAAAGGAGCCATCAGCGCCCGAGCAGGGGAGCCGGGCATTATCCCTGGGGCTATGGGCAGCACCTCATATATAGTCAGTGGGCTGGGTAATCCCGAGAGTTTCATGTCCTGCAGTCACGGAGCTGGGCGCAGGATGTCGCGCCACCAGGCTATGAAGCAGTATACAGTACAGGAGACAGTTGAGGACCTGCAGTCCAGGGGGATCGCCTTTGGAAAACGCAACAAAAAGGATGCCAGTGATGAAGCGCGCTGGGCTTACAAAGATATCGATGCGGTCATCCGCAATGAGCTGGATCTGGTCAGACCAGTCAAGAAATTGGAAACCCTGGCAGTGATTAAAGGCTGACCTACAAGTGCAATCGATCAGATCATGTTTTTGCCGGCAGCGAATGATGTTTGTTGGCGGATTGGAGGCGTCATGAAAGGCATTATAGAAGTATCCCCTCACATCTACCAGATAGGCGGCAATGGCCTGTCCGACGCAGATGACTGCTGTATTTATTTGGTGGAGGGGGACCAGGCTTCAGCCCTGGTTGATGCAGGCGCAGGCCGCAGTGTGGACCGGCTGATTCGAAATATGGAACAGGGCGGCCTCGACCTGAGGGCTATCAAATACATCATCGCCACCCATGGGCATATTGACCACATCGGGGGCCTGCGGGCGCTGCAGAAGCGCCTGGGAGCCCAGGTGATTGCCCATGAAATTGAACTGCCAGCCATCCAGGATGGGCTGCCCCGCCTTACTGCAGCCGCCTGGTACGGGTTGGAATACCAAAAAGTGAAGGTCGACTGTGTGCTGAAAGGGGAACAGACAAGCATAAGTTTAGGAAACCTCAATCTGATCTGCCTTCACACTCCAGGCCACACCCCAGGCGGAATTTCGGTTTACGTTGATAGTCCTGCAGGGAGGGTCCTGTTCGGGCAGGATATCCATGGGCCTTTCAACCAGGAATGGGGTTCTGACCTCAAAAAGTGGCGGTCGTCCATGGCCAAATTGATCGCCCTCCAGGCTGATATTTTATGTGAAGGGCATTTCGGCATTTATCGACCAGCAGTCAAGGTCCGCCAATATATAGAAAACTACCTGGAGCGTTATTAAAAACTTTTACTGGGAAAAACCTGGACTCTCCCGGGTTGCTGAGCAGAATGCCCGCCTATTGAAGGAGGGCATTGATGTGGCTGCTGATTAGTTATACCCTACTCACGCCATAGGTCTTCCAGGGTCTGAGCCCTGCGGATAAGGCGAGCCGTCCCGTCCATCTGGATTAGGACTTCAGCAGGCAGGGGACGTGAATTGTAGGTGCTGGCCATTGCAAAACCGTACGCTCCGGCGTCATGGACTACTATTGCATCGCCCTCCCGGCACACAGGCACGACCCTGTCATGGGCAAGGATATCGCCGCTTTCGCATATATTGCCTACAATGAATACCGGTTTGTCATATTCCTGGTAGGGCCGCTCCTGGGGCGGAACAACAGACAGTTCGTGATAGCTGTCGTACATGACCGGCCTGACCAAGGTGTTGAAGCCCAGGTCGGTGCCAACAAAAAAGGTATTGTAATTTTCCTTGACCGAGGTTACGGTGCCCAGCAGGGCTCCGCTTTCAGCCACTACATAGCGTCCGGGTTCAGTGCGGATGGTGATGGGCCTGTGATTCACTACCCAGTCGTTGACCAGGCGGTCCAGTTGTTCACCCATGAGGACCAGGTCCAGGCGTGGTTCTATTTCATGCCGGTAAGGGATGCCGAAGCCTCCCCCCAGATCCACCATTTTAACGGTGGGAAGTCCTGCGGCTACATCCAGTATGAAGGCAGCTGCTGACAGGTAAGCATCAGGCTCCAGGAATAGAGAACCGATGTGTTGGTTCAATCCGGTGATGGTCATATCGAAATCCGAGGCTATCTTCTGAGCCAGGGCAAGGTCCTCGACAGCGATACCGAATTTCGCCTTTTTCCCACCTGTGACTACCTTCTCGTGATGGCCAGCTCCTATCCCGGGATTTATCCGCAGGCATGCTGCACCACCCCGATTGACTTCTCCCAACAGACTCAACTGGGACAACGAATCCACACTCACCAGAATTCCGTGATCAACGGCAAACTGCAATTCCTGCCGGGAGACATTGTTGCCGATAAAAGTGATCCGGTCAGGGGTGAAACCGGCCTTCATTTCCAGGTACATCTCCCCGGGTGACATGCCGTCCACATCCAGGTCCTCAGAGCAGATTATCTTAAGCAGTTCCACGTTGGTGTTGGCTTTGGCGGAATAATTGACCCGGAAATGCGGGTATTTCATCAGATTTCGCATCTCACGGCATCTGGAGCGCAGGGTTTCTTCATCATAAACATAGAGGGGACTGCCGTATTCCTTCAGCAAGGCATGCACATCTGCTTTGCCGAATACCAGTTTTTCATAGCCCACAATCTTCACTCCTTATCTTCGGCCCGTGATGACAGCATATTTATCCCAGGCCACAAGTGTCTATATTTTAATGCAGCCCTCCAGAGTTTGGCAATACGGCCCGCCAAGTATACATGTCAGATGGGGGAATTGTTCAAGATTTAGCTGTATTGGACCCGTAAGGCGAATGGCCGGGGAGCGATGGGTGAAGCCTACCTTGTGTATTGCCTGTGAACATAGTAAAATGCTTAGTGTTGGGCACCACGGGTTTTATTGGTTTTTTCAGTTTAAATATGGTTGCAGGAGTTGAGCATTGTGGCAAAGATCACCCTTTATACGGACAATGGCTGTGATTTGGATAAAGAAATCCTCGACGGAATGGGGATCAGATCTTTTTACATGTCCACCTTGATCAACGGTGTTACCTATCAAGATCGCTTGAGCATCAGCCCTTCCCAATTCTACGGATTATTGGAAGAATCTGGAATAACCCCGACCACTTCCCAGGTTAATCTGGCTGATTTCCATACCGAGTTCTCCAAAGTCATGCGGGAGACCGATGACGATGTGATATACCTCGCATTCTCATCTGAACTAAGCGGTACCTGCCAAACTGCATCCATCGCCCGTGACCTGGTGAACAG
>CAZYGL010000123.1:0-5154 GCA_964647335.1 uncultured Syntrophomonas sp.
ATTCCTTTTTATAATCCAATTGCTCTGACATCATCTTACCTCCTTGCATTCGACGGTATATGCTGTACTCCAATATTCACTACTTTTCTCTGCTCTGCTCGACCCATCCTGCACTTATGCTGCTGGTCGAATCTTAATGATGATTATTTATTAACACCAAGCTTTTTGTACAGTTTGTTGATTCTGGCGAGTTGAGCGCTGGTTAGAGAACTTTCCCGCTCTCTTAGCACCTTGATAAATTCATCCTGGTTCGTTTGGTTGACTGCCGGAAATGTGCTTTCAGCATGCTGACCAACTTCTTTTGGGCGACAGTTACTCAAGTGCCCTAAAAGATAGGGAAATATTTTTCTATTATATTCATCTTTCTGAGTTGCTACCGTTGCCAAAACCTTAATGGCGTTATCAACTGCAATGACCGAACCCTCGTTCATCATCCTCAATACTATTTCCAGTTTTTTGTATATTTCATCAGCTTTGATTGCTGCAATTGTTGATAATGCCAGCATCGCCCCCCAAACCAGCCGGTTATTTCTGCTTCTCAACAATTTAATAAAATCTCCGACGTATTCGGCAATCATATCCGGTTTTAAATATCCTGCTTCATACAATACCTTTATGCAGTCACTCTGAATATTTTTATCACTATTAAACAAATTTTCTGCAATCTCTCTAATGCCCTCCACATTGTTGGTCTCGACCAGTTCCTTTGCGAGTTCCTGATTCGGCACCTCATCTTTCCTGTCCTGCAGATAAGCGATTTTTTCCAAAATAGACATAATTAATCCCTCCAATCAACTGCTTCGGGTTAGTTTTTGCATAATCGTAATGAACCTTGTATTGCTGATAGGATGATGACTGATTATTTTCCCATCATAAATCATGCAGAAAACGCCAAAAGGACATGGTGAATTCTGAGCCGCATCTGCTTCATCAAGATTAATCAATTGAGTGTCGAGATTAAATTGCTCCCTGGCTGATTTCACCATAGCATCAACATTTTTCTCAGAATAGGGGCATTGGGGAGAACGCAGAATTGTCAACCCCTTCTTGTACTTTGCAATGTTTTTCTGTATGTCTGCCTTGAAGCGGGGATCTTTAGTACTAGAATCAAACTTCATGGCTAGAAGGTGAAAATCCGGTTCAGCTGTATCCACGACTTCAAACCCAAGCTTGAGAAAGATATCATCCTTCGCCATGAAAGAGCCTTTTCGAGTAACTACTGCCACACCTTTCATATTCTGATTCTTGGCCTCATCGATACATGCCTGTATAAGTGCTGTTGCATAACCCCTACCTTTAAACTCTTTCAAAAATCCTACCCAGATGCAGTGTATGAACATGTATCCATCTGTCTCAACAGGCCGGTGTGCATATTTGCCTGGGATATATTCCAGCATGCCTTGATAGCTGCCTTTTTCAGAAATGACAATTTTGATTCTTAGCCCCTTACTGAAATATTTATTGAACCAGTCGATTTTTCTTCGCAATTCGGGATGCTTTTTCATATCCTTATAGCCACATACACCATAATCAGCAATATTTTCCGGAGTCAGGTCTATGATTTTCATGTCATCCATATCCTTCACCATCCTTCCTGATTATCAGTAACACTTTTCTCACTTATATGTCTTTCCAATTCCACCACTTTAGTTTTTCGCAATCATGCAGCTCTTCAGTAGCATAACATACCGCGCATTTGAAAACATACAATACACATCGGTCAACCGTGTGGCCTTTAATCACGCATAATCTTTCATAAAGTTCTTCTGGATTTTTGTTTCTTAAGTCGTTAATGTCGTTAATTCCGATAAGAATTAAGTCCTCAGCAATCTTCTGCCTACCCCCCGGTATACTTTGAAGTTCCTTATGCTAATGCTTTATCTCCAACTTCAAGGATTATGACTTTTGAATCCGACTTTCCAACCGCTTCTCCAACCTGACCACTGGCTCTGCTCCGCCATCTAACCTGACCACTCAATTTTCGCTGTTATCCAACCTGACCACACGCGGTTTTCCTTTTTCTCCGTCACTCCCCGTCGATCTGTTCCCGTACATCTCCAAGGTCGTGACGATGCGCACTCCGTATATTTCACCCAAACCAGCAAACCCCACAGTATCCATCCTTTCCAGCCTTTACCCTTGACATCAAAACCATCGTCTCAACATGGCTGGTCTGGGGAAACATGTCTATCGGTTGGACTATGTTAACCTGATAATCGGATTTAGCCATTATTGACAGTTAGCTGGCCATAGTGGCTGGATTGCAGGATACATAGATTATCAGCTGAAGTTCGGTTATACGCACCTCAGATAAACCGGCAGTTAGTAATGCCCTTGGTGCATGCATTTCCTAAGGCCCTTTAATTGTAGCGTTCTAGTTCATTCAATTTAGAGTGACCACAGTTCACATCGCTGTTGTAGTCTGTTTTTTAACAGCGCTCATGATAATTAGCGCAATGTCATTATTGGTGTCGGAATTTAAAAATTCCACATCGTTAAAACCGAGATTCTCCTTCGCCCATTTGGCCCACGGTTGCCATATTTCCTTAGGTTTTTTCATGTCATAACAGGCGGTGATTTCTACAATTCCGGTCTTTTCCCAAAGACGCCTCCACCAATTCTTGCTGTGAAAGCTGAACATATCGCCCTCCCAATGCTCTTTAAGCGTATCGGGATAGCCTTTATCAAATTCTCTCGTCAGACCTGGAACCACGATTCCAAATTGACCACCGGTCTTGACCAACTTTGAGTATGTGCAGGGAAAATACACTTCGTCGGCTCCATAATATTGGTAACTGTCTATTGATATTGCTGCGTCGAAGAATCCCTCAGCATAAGGCAGGGCATGGGCTTCCGCATGGATGGGAAACACCAATTCGGCTACGCCTGCTTCCTCAAAGCGTTTGAGGTTCTCTGTCGCGCTAATCCACAAGTCATTGGCAAATACGGTTACGCCGAATTCTTTCGCTAGAAAAACGGAAGTAATGCCCTTTCCACAACCCATGTCAAGAACCTTCATACCTGGCTTCAAATCTATGTGTTCGCACAATTCCTCAAGCAGCCATAGCGGGTTAGGTCCCATCCAGTTTTCACTAATCCAGTTGTTTTCATATTTTCCTGTTCTTGGATATTTTTTCATTACATTATCCTCCTCATCTCGACTATAAATAATTGGTAACACTTGGGGACTAACACTTGGGGACGGTTCTGTTGTGTCCAGATTATGATATCGAGTTGACACAACAGAACCGTCCCCTATGTTTTCTGGAAACCTTCGATTTTCAAGCTATTAGGGCATATTTATTTATCCTTGCGTGACATCAAGACAACAGTCTCAACGTGGCTGGTCTGGGGGAACATGTCGACAGGTTGGACTAAATTAACCTGATAATCCGATTTGGTTATTATTGCCAGGTCGCGGGCCAGGGTGGCAGGATTGCAGGATACATAGACGATCTGCTTGGGTTCTATATGAATCACTGCATCGATCAGTTCCCGCTTGCATCCGGCCCTCGGCGGATCAAGCACAACAATATCAAAATGTTCATCAAGGCTGGGTACAATTTCTTCACAAGCGCCCTTGATGAATCGGCAGTTAGTAATGCCATTGGCGTATGCATTCCGCTTGGCATCTTTGATCGCCTGGCGGTTATTTTCCACTCCTACCACCCTCTGTGCCGATTTGGCAGCGTTTAGAGCGATACTGCCTGTCCCGCAATATGCGTCAAGCAAACTATAGCGTGGCTGCAGAAAACCGTAATCCAGTATCTTATCCATTAAGACCCTGGTTTGGACTGGATTTACCTGGAAAAAGGCCAGCGGGGAGATCTCAAAGTCAATGTTCCTTATTCTTTCCTTAAGAACCGAGTCCCCATAATGGAGCTGCAGTTTCCCGTTTTCAACACTGTAAATCGATGCCACTTCCTGGTGGTTGAGCAGCCTGGCATAATCGATGTTGCGGGCACCTGTACCGCTGAAGATGAGCATCATTTCATGATTATAGAATGACTGGCGCACCGTAATTATGCAACCCTCCGGCACCTGCAAATGCGCAAGGTCATCTCGCAGAAAGCGGCTTATATCATTCATTTCCTGGCTGATGAGCAGGCATGTGTCAATCGTGACCAGTTCCCGGCTGCCTGGCCGGAAATAGCCCATGGATAGCCTTCCACCCAAATTTCCGGTGTGCCATTGAACCTTGTTGCGATAGTGCCAAGGATCTTCCATGCCCAGCACAGGCTCAACTTTGACCTCGATACCACCAATTCTTTTTATTGCATCCTGCACTATCTGTCCTTTAAGCTGCAATTGGCGCGGGTAGCTCACATGCTGATAGGAACATCCTCCGCAGGCAAAATAATGCGGACAAAGAGGTTCCAGCCGATCGGAAGAAGGCTTTAAAACTCGAATGAGCCTTGCCCGGGCAAAGGATTTCCGGTTGTCAATCATCTCGATATCAACTGTCTCGCCAGGAATAGCTCCGGGAATAAACACTGCTTTTCCCTCGATCCGAGCTACACCCTCTCCGTTATGGGTAATACTTTCTACAGAACAGATCAATTCATTTCCCCCACTATGTTTTGCATGTTAAAAGAGCGGAAAGACCATGCTTTCCGCTCCACTCATTCATTATCCAGTCACAGCACTATCCAGCTGAAACCAGCAACTTACGCCCTTCATTGAAGGCCGCCAGATTGACGTCCAGTGCTTTGGCGGGAACGATCTGGCGGATAGCAGACTCCACTTCATCCTCGGGCAGATTGATGGCCTGGCTCAACATCCCCACTAAAACAACATTGGCGGCTTTGATATTTCCGCAAGCCTCGGCTATATCCGTAGCATTAACTATCACTGTCCTGGGTACCAAGGATGCTATCTTGTTGTGAATGTCATCCGGGTACTTGGCTTTCCCGCTCATAACCGGCAGGGGGTTTACCCGCTCATTGTTGATTATTACCATCCCGCCGGGTTTTAAAAAGTCGAGCCAACGGGCGGCCTCTATCTTCTCGAAAGCCAGCAGCACATCGGCGGTTCCTTTGCTAATTATCGGCGAGTATATTTTGTCCCCATATCTGACCTGGGTAACTACGCTGCCTCCCCTCTGAGCCATCCCGTGTACTTCCGAGACTTTGACATCATAGCCCATCTGGACAA
>CAZYGL010000124.1:0-5091 GCA_964647335.1 uncultured Syntrophomonas sp.
GGAACTGAAACACCTGGGGTAGTCCAATTTCGGGCGGGACCAGACCAGGATGGGTACCCCCAGCTCAAGGGCCGCCCCGGCTTTGGTTTCCAGGCCCCCGTAAGCCCCGCTCTCCTTGCTTATTACCAGGTCGGCTCCATAGTGCCTGAACATCTCCAGGTTCAAGGAGAAGGAAAATGGGCCCTGCATGGCGATCAGCTGTCCCGGCAGGAGGCCCAAATCCTCGCAGGATTTGAGTACAGCGCTGTGGGGCAGCACCCGGGCTACTAACTGCGCCTTCTTCCGCCTGATAATCGGCAGAATGGCTGGCAGGTGCTTGCTGCCCAGGGTCGAGAATAACCTTTGCCCGGTTTCAAGGTAGGCCTCGAGTTCTTTCAGGGCCTGAATCCTGATTATCAGGGGATGTTCCGGCAAGGCCGCCGGTTCTCTTTCCAGGCGCAGGTATTCGATTCCCCGCTCCATGGCCGCGTCCATGGCATCCTGGCTGATGGTCGCGGCAAAAGGATGAGTAGCGTCCACAATAAGACTCGCCTGCTCTGTCCGGATCAGCTCCTCCAGGCCTGCACGGCTTAGATTGCCCTGCACGATATTGGCTACTCCCTGGTTCTTCAGCAGAGCCTCTCCCCAGGAACTGGTGACCGAAGCCAGGACCGGCTGTCCTGCTCCCTGCAAGCGGGAGCAAATTTCCCGGCCTTCGCGGGTTCCGGCCAGGACGATTATCATATGGTATAGCCCCGAGGGGTCAGCATTTTGCCGCCTATCACCCTGGTCTGGGAATTGCCGATTATGACCGTTGTCAGCATATCAACATCCTCCTTGGCCATTTCATCCAATGTCGTTATTATGGCGTCCTCACCCTGGCGCCTGGCGTTTCGGACCAGACCTACCGGGGTGGCGGGATCTCTGTATTTCAGCAGCACATGGCGGGCGGTCTCGATGTGGCCTTCCCTCCCCTGGCTGCGGGGATTGTAGAGAACTACCACGAAATCGCCGCTGCCGGCTGCCTCCAGCCTTCTCAGGATGGTTTCCCAGGGGGTCAAGAGGTCACTCAAGCTTATCACCACAAAATCGTGCATCAGCGGAGCTCCTAAAACTGAGGCGGCGGATGTGGCCGCGGTAATGCCCGGGATGACCTCAACCGGAACAGCCTCACCAGCCATTTCGATTACGATCCCGGCCATGCCGTAAACCCCCGGATCCCCGCTGCTGACTATGGCCACGGTCTTCCCTTCCCTGGCCATCTCTACAGCTATGCGGGCCCGGTCAACCTCTTTTCTCATCCCTGAGCTGACCACCTCTTTGCCGTCCAGCAGCCCCTGGATGAATTTCAGGTAGGTTTTGTAGCCTATTATCACGTCAGCCGCTTGGATAGCTGCCAGGGCCCGGGGAGCCAGGTATTCGAGGTCTCCGGGGCCCAGTCCCACCACCAGGATTTTTCCATGGCCACACTGATCGTAACCGGACCTATATTCTGTTTGGGTACTAGGGTGATTCCCTGTCTGCTGGCCAGCCGAGCCACAGGTTCGCATACGCCACCAACTCCCGTTATTTCCTGGACCCAGGTGGATTCCGGATAGGTTCCGGCCAGGGCCGCTATCTCTTCCCGGCTGAAGAACAGCAGGGGGATTTCCATCTTATCCGCCAGTTGCCTGAGCCCGGCTTCATCTGCTTTCAAATCAATGCTGGCCAGGTTCCTGACGCAGCGCTGATCAAGGTCGTGCTGTCCCAGCACCTGCTCCAGGGCCGACTCTATCTCCTGCACATCCACACCCCGCCGGCAGCCTATGCCCACCGACAGGTTGCGGGGCTTGAGCCACAGGACTGCCGGCCATGGATCCATCGAGCGGCTATGGCCTATGATCACAGCCGGGCCCGTGATCTCGCCGCTGTCTCTTGGCAATGCCTGCCAGGTGAAGCCTTGGGCCGCAGATGGGGCCAGAGGCCAGGCGCTGCAGATATAGACGGTCTCGTCTTCAGCTAGGCAGCGGTTGATCAATTTCAGGTGCTGGGGAGGATCGATCAAAGCGTCCATCTCCAGGGCCAGGAGGTCAGCCGCAATCTTGCCTTGGACATCAGTGGCGGTGGTTATGACCGCCTGCCCTCCAGTCAGCCGGGCTACCTCAGCTGCCAACCGGTTGGCTCCGCCGATATGACCCGCCAGGAGGCTGACCGCAAATTGCCCTTTTTCATCCACCACAACTACGCCTGGATCCTGGTATTTGGAAACCAAGCATTTAGCCAGGCTTCTCACCACAATCCCGGCCGCCATGATGCATATCAGCTGGTCGTACTGCTTAAAAGCCTTGGCAAAGGTGGTCTGCCAGTCATCGAAGTAATTAAGGCCTTTGGCCTCAGGCACCTCACCGGCGAGCCTGCGGGGCAGGTAAACCAGGCAGCTGCCCATGGATGGGGCCAGTTTTTGCGCCAGCCGGCAGCCTGCGCGGGTCAGGCACAATATGGCCGTCCCAGGATCACGTTTTGTTTCTGTAGCCATGGCTAAACTCCCGGTCATATAATTTGGACCTGCCGGTACTGCTCAAGAAACTGCCCACCAGGATCAGCGCGGTTTTGTTTATGCCCGCTTCCCTGGTCAAGGCCGCGATGGTACCCAGGTTCCCCTGGACCACCCTTTCCTCAGGCCAGGAAGCTTTTTCCACCACCGCCGCAGGGGTTTCCGGGCTGTAACCGCCCTCCAGCAGCTCTTTCACTACTCTTTCTATCAGGTCGGCGGAGAGGAAGATGGCCATAGAGGAGCCATGGGACGCCAGGAGGCTCATGTTTTCAGCCGCGGGTACTGGGGTCCTGCCTTCCATGCGGGTAATTATCAGGGTCTGGGTCTGATCGGGCACGGTGTACTCCCGCTGCAGGGCCGCGGCTGCGGCCAGGAAGGAACTCACCCCCGGCACGATCTGGTAGGGGATGTCCTTGCTGTCCAGTCGCTCCATCTGTTCCCCGATGGCCCCGTAAATGCTGGGATCCCCTGTGTGCAGGCGGACCACATTTTCTCCCTGCTGGTGGGCTGTTTCCATCAGGGCAATGATTTCCTCCAGATTGAGGTGGGCGCTGTTGTAAAGCCTGGCACCCGGGCGGGTGTATTCCAACAGGGCTTCATTTACCAGGGATCCGGCATAGATAACCATGTCCGCCTGCTGCAGGAGCCGGTATCCTTTCAAGGTTATCAGCTCTTTGTCTCCCGGGCCTGCCCCCACGAACCAGATCATCGGCCTGCCCCCTTCGTTTTTTTCTTGATGAAAATACTGGACAAGTAATCGGCTTCCAGTCCCTCCTGGGATTTGAGATCCTCAGTGTAGGTCCCATCAGCGAATCCGCACCGGGACACCAAAAAGGCCTGCCGCGGGGCAGGCTGGGATTCAAGCAGGCCATTGATTTGGCCGATATACCGTCCGGCCTTCATAACCATTATGTTTTCGCAGTTCTCCAGGTGACTGCCCAGTTGGTCCAATTTCTCTTCCGCCGGCAGGATCAAAAGACTCTCCTGGTTTTCCACCAGGGGCTGCTGGATCCAAGCCGAAATTGCATTAACAGAGCTGATCCCGGGGATGATTTCCACCTCAACATCCGGGTCCAGCTCTCTGACTTCTTTCAGCAGGTATGTAAAGGTACTGTACAAGGTGGGGTCTCCCAGGGTGATGAAGGCTGCGTCTTTTCCCTCACCCAATTTCGCCACCACCTGTTGGGCGGCTTCCCGCCAGTGGCGGGTTAGTTCCTCCTGATCCCTGGTCATGGGCAGGAGCAGGTCCACAGTATCCCATTCTTTATCGATGAGCTGCCTGACGATGGAAAAAGCCAGGCTGCGTTTCTCACTATGGGAGCGGGGGATGAACAGGATATCGATTTCCTCCAGGACTCTCTTCGCTTTTATGGTCAGCAGTTCCGGATCACCCGGGCCTACCCCAATACCCCAGAACTTACCTTTTGGCATTTGAGCCGTCCCCTTTCTTTCCGCTGATTATGGTCACGGGATTCCTGGCCTGCCACATGATAGCCGCCGCCTTTGGGCTGCTCACGGCGATATTCACCTGCACCGCTTCCACCTCATATCCCCTGCTCTCCAGGGACTCGTAGGCCTGGGCGGTGTTTCTCAGGCTGATGGTATTGATCACCAAAAATCCCCCGGGCTTCAATTTCTGATCGCACACTGCGATGATTTCCGCCAGGCTGCCGCCGCTGCCGCCGATAAATATGCGGTCGGCTGATGGCAAGAGATTGAGCGCAGCCGGCGCACTACCTTCCACCACCTGCAAACCCACCCCGAAGCGCCCCTGGTTCAAAGCTAATAATTCCAGGGCCTGGGGGTCCCTTTCCACCGCGAACAGCTGGGCTGAAGGAAAAAGCAGTTTGGCCTCTATGGAGATGGAGCCGGTGCCTGCCCCCACATCATAGACCACTGCACCGGGAAAAAGCCGCAATTTAGCCAGGGCCAGAACCCGTATCTCATTCTTGGTCATCGGCACCCCGGGTGCACGAAGGAATTCTTCATCCGGCAGCCCTGGCACAAAAAGTTGTTCCTTATTCATAAAACACCACCATCACACAATTGCTCAGATCTCCCGGATGCTCTGCCAGCTCACTCAACCTGGCACGGACTATCTTCTCCCCGGGATAGGACAGGTCTTTACCGACAGCTGCCAAGCAGTCCGGCAAGCCGGACTCCAGTAAGCGGGAGGCGATCTGCTGGGGAGTCCATTCCCCTCCGGTCAGGAGGGCGGTTACACCCGGACAGGCAAAACTGCGTTCGAAGCCTTCACCCTCCCGGCCATGCAGGCTTAAAATCTGCACCTCCTGCCAGGGCAGCTTCAGACGGGCAAACATCAATTGGACTGAACTGATTCCCGGGATCATCTCCAGGTACTGCGGGTCCATGTTGGCTGCCAGATAGGCGGCTATGCTGTAAAGGCCTGGATCGCCTGATGCCAGGACCACCACTTTACGCTGGCTGCGCCTGGATTCTATGAATTCCAGCACCGCAGGCAAATCAGAGCCGATGACGAATTGCTCCTGGTGCGGACCGGCCAGCTGCTCCAGCTGGCGCCTCCCCCCCACCAGAACCTCGGCTTCATTTATAAGGTC
>CAZYGL010000125.1:0-5068 GCA_964647335.1 uncultured Syntrophomonas sp.
GGGAAACGGCCGTAGGTGTTCATCACATATTCCTGGCCTTTGCGCATGATTTCATAATTATCCACTACAAGCTCTCCTTTCCCGTGCAGGGAATCTACTGGTTGACCACCATGGTCCCCACGCCTTCGTCGGTGAATATCTCCAGGAGTATGGAATGGGGCACCCGTCCGTCGATGATATGGGTTCGGCCTACCCCGCCTTCCACCGCTTCCACGCAGCATTGTATTTTGGGGATCATGCCTCCGGCAATGGTCCCATCAGCTTCCAAGGCCGGCACCTCGCTGATTTTGAGCACCGAGATCAGGCTTTCGGGTACGGCTGGATCAGCCAGGAGACCAGGCACATCGGTCAGCAGCACTAATTTATCGGCTTTCATAGCTACCGCAATAGCAGCAGCCACCAGGTCGGCATTTATATTATAGCTTTGCCCTTCCGGATCTATGCCTATAGGGGCGATAACCGGTATATAGCCATTTTCGATCACCGTCTCGATTATTTGCGGATTGACCTCGGCTACCTGGCCCACAAACCCCATCCGGCCAGCAGGATCCAGGGGCGCTGCGGTGATAAGCCCCCCGTCCTTGCCGGATAAACCAACCGCCTTGCCGCCGCTGGCATTTATCCCGCTGACTATCTCCTTGTTTACTTTACCGCCCAGAACCATCTCGACAATTTCCATGGTGTCTCCGTCGGTGACCCGCATACCCTCTATGAATGCGCTTTTTATATTGAGTCTTTTCAGCATGGCATTGATCTCCGGGCCGCCTCCATGGATAACGATGGGATGCATGCCTACAAATTTCATCAGGGAGATATCCTGCATTACCTTCTGTTTCAGGGCACAATCCTGCATGGCTGCACCGCCGTATTTGACCACTACCCGTTTGCCGTAGAATTCCTTGATGTAGGGTAGCGCTTCTACCAATATCTCCGCTTTTTCCAGGGCTGATTTGATCACTCTGTTTTTCCTCCCCTCGGTTGTGTCATCAGGTACGATAAGCCGCGTTTATGCGCACATAGTCATAGGTAAGATCGCAGCCCCAGGCTGTAGCCTGGCAGCTCCCGGCGTGGAGATCCACCTTGATCACTACCGGATCTTTGCGCAGTTCCTCGCGGGCCCTCTCTTCATCGAACGGCAGCCCCGCCCCGTTCTCAGCCATCTTCTCTGCTCCCAGGTAAATATCTACCAGGAGGGGATCGAAATCGACCCCTGAATATCCAGCTGCAGCCAGGATGCGGCCCCAATTGGCGTCCTCGCCAAAAACCGCGGCCTTGGTCAGGTTGGAGGCAGTTATGGAGCGAGCAATTATACGGGCGTTTTCGTGCGTATCAGCATTGACAACCTCGACTTCTATCATCCGGGTGGCTCCCTCTCCATCCCGGGCGATCATCTTGGCCAGGGAAATATTAACGTAATCCAGGGCTGCCTGCATGATGCGGTAGTCATCACCATGGCAGTCAATTATGCGGCGGTTGCCAGCCAAGCCGTTGGCTAGCATCAAAATCATGTCGTTGGTTGAGGTGTCCCGGTCCACACTGATCATGTTGAATGAACGTTGCGTGGACGTCTTAAGCATCTTGTCCAGGCATTCGCGACTGATGGCTGCATCGGTAGTCACAAAACATAGCATAGTGGCCATATTGGGGTGGATCATGCCCGATCCCTTAGCTATGGCCCCGATGCGCACCGGTTTGCCCTGGATTTCGAACTCCACCGCCATCTCCTTGCTGACCAGGTCGGTGGTCATTATGGCTTCAGCTAAATTATGGGCACCATCCCTGCCCAAACCGGCCACAGCCTCCCTGATGCCCTGGTTTATGCGGTCCATGGGCATATTGACCCCGATTACCCCCGTAGAGGCTATCAGCACATCATAGGGTGAAATATTGAGCAGCTCTCCGGTCAGGCGGGCCATGGCCAGCGTATCATCCCAGCCCTGCTGGCCTGTGCAGGCATTGGCATTACCGCTGTTGGCCACTATAGCCTGGGCTGCTCCGCCCTCCAGGTGATGGCGGTCGATATCCACACAGGCTGCACGCACCCTGTTGGTGGTGAACAAGCCGCTGGCAATGCAGGGCTCGAGGGAATATATAACACCCACATCTTTCTTATTTTCTTTTTTGATAACAGCTTCCACGCCCTGGGCTAAAAAACCCTGGGGAGCAGTCACCGAGTCAGCTATGATCTTCATCTTCTTCCTCCCTATCTAGACTGGGTTCGGGCCTTAACAGGCCCAGTCTCCCACTGGCATTTACGGATGTATTCCTGCGAAACGCAGGGCTTTGCTTTCTTCTAGTCCCAGCATCAGGTTCAGATTCTGCACCGCCTGACCGGATGCACCCTTGCAAAGGTTGTCCAGGGCTGACACCAGGATCACCCGGCCGCTGGCTTGGTCAACGTGGATTCCTATCTGGACCAGGTTGCTTCCGTAGACCCACTTGGTGTGCGGAAATATATTATCAGGCAGGACATCCACAAAGAATTCACCGGCATATTTTTCCTCCAGGGCTTCCCTCACCTGCCCTGGGGTGGCCCCGCCTCGCAGCTGGCAGTAGCAGGTGCTTAAGATGCCGCGGTTCATGGGTACCAGGTGCGGAGTAAATACCATTTCTACTGGCATGCCAGCTGCAAAAGTCAGTTCCTGGGCTATTTCCGGTCCATGCCGGTGGTTTCCGATACCGTAAGCTTTAAATCCTTCATTGACCTCGCAGAAATGGGAACTGGCCTTGAGGGCTTTGCCCGCTCCAGAAACCCCGCTCTTGGAATCCACTATGATTCCCCGGGTCTCTATCAAGCCTGCGGCCAGGAGCGGTGCCAGGGGCAGAATTGCCGAGGTCGGGTAACAGCCGGGGTTGGCTACCACCTGAGTCTCTTTGATCTGCTCCCGGTATATCTC
Source organism: uncultured Syntrophomonas sp. (assembly GCA_964647335.1). Lineage (GTDB taxonomy): Bacteria > Bacillota > Syntrophomonadia > Syntrophomonadales > Syntrophomonadaceae > PHAA01. Next base: position 2,898 of record CAZYGL010000125.1, read on the forward strand.
GGGTAGCCCATACACTGCCTGGTGCAGCATCTCTGGAGCAGGATGCACCAGTTCATAGTATTCTTCATAGATGCGGCTGTCCTTGAGGCGGAAGTCGGCCCCCAGATCCACACACTTCACCCCGGCTCCCGACAGTTCTTTGACCAGGGGCACCGACAGTCCATGGGGAAGGGCCAGGAAGACTGCATCACATCTTCGTTTCAAAACCTCCACATCTGTAGCTTCACATTTTAAATCCGTGAAAGCCCGCAGGTGAGGATAAACCTCAGCCAGTCTTTTTCCTATGTTATCGGTAGAGGTGACCGCTACCGTCTGCAGGTCTTCGTGCCAGGCGATGATCCGCACCAGTTCAGCTGCAGTATAACCATCACCGACAATGCCTATCTTATACATGCCAGGTCCTCCCTTCATTCGCACGTAAGTAATTATACATTCTATTGTATAATCTTGCAACACTTTGCCCCCAGCCGATACCAAGATTTTTTCTTGACAGGGTCAGTCTCGTTTTCCTAAACTATACTCATAGAGTATAGTTTGCAGAGGTGAACCATGCAGATCAACCAGGCTACTGATTATGCCTTCCGGGCGGCTCTGTTCCTGGCCGCGCGGGATGGTATTTCCCGCGCAGACGCCCATACCATTGCCCGGGAGGAAAAGATCCCTATGCGCTATCTCCTGAAGATCATGCCGGTCTTGATCAAAGCTGGTATCGTTAAGTCCTACCGGGGAATCGGGGGAGGTTATGCCTTGAATGGTGATCCAGGCTGCATAACCCTGCTTGATATCCTGGAGGCGGTTGAAGGACCCATAGCTCTCAACCGCTGTCTGCTTGACCCCAGCTTGTGCAGCAAAGAGGGACCCCCTCACTGTAAGATCCATCAGGCACTGCACGCAATCCAACAACGCCTGGAGGTGGATTTACGGAGTTATACCCTGAAAGACCTATTGGACCAGGCACCAAAATAGACGAAGATGACAAAGGAGGTGTAAGATCAGTCGGTATACTTAACTGCCCTTTTGAGCCTAGCAAATGATTAAATCTATTAATGAGGAGGATTAATAAATATGGCGACCATGGACAATCTTAAAGAGGCATTTGCCGGTGAATCCCAGGCTAATCGTAAATACCTGGCTTTTGCGCAGAAAGCACAGTCAGAAGGCTTCCCCAATATAGGCCGCCTTTTCCTGGCCGTCGCGGAAGCTGAAACCATCCATGCCCTTAAACACCTGAATGTCATGAAAGGAGTGGGCAGCACCGCGGATAATCTTAAGGAGGCCATCGCTGGCGAACACCATGAATTCGAGAGCATGTATCCCCCCTTCATCGCTGAGGCCGAAAAGGAAGGCAACCAGGCTGCCCGGATGTCTTTCCACCTGGCTAATGAAGTGGAAAAAATACATCACCAATTGTACGAAAAAACCCTGGCCGCCCTGGCGGAGGGTAAAGACATCAGCGTAACCGGTTTCTTCGTCTGCCCGGTGTGCGGATATGTGGAAGAAAACCAGGCCCCAGGGCGCTGTCCGGTGTGCGGAGCTCCCGGCACCAGTTTCAAGCAGATCTAGTCATTCCAGTCATAAGGGGTACCCGGAGGTATATCCGGGTACCCCTTCTTTTATTCCGGCCCGATAATCGGACGATCATGGCCCTGGTTGCGATCCATCTTATGCCAGCCGCTCCTGGTAAGCCCCTTCGCTAAAGCCCAGCATCAAGCCTTTCTCATCTGCGATAATAGGGCGGCGCAGTATGCGGGGGTCGCTTTTGATGAGCTCCATTACTTGTTCCTCTGTCATGGCGTCCAGATCAGGCATGATTTTCTTGAAAGACTGGCTCTTGGGATTAACCATCTCCTTGATCGTCAGTCGGCCGATTTGTGCCAGTTGACCTAGCTCCTTAACGTCTAATGGCTCTTTGATCAAATCCCGGTACGTGTATGCAACTTGATGCGCCTCCAGCCAGCCCCTGGCTTTCTGACAAGTCCTTCAAGTAGTAAGGCAATAGAAATTCACCGCCTTGGTTCGCTCCATATCTTTCTCCCCCTCCAATTTTCTCTAAGTGAAACGTTTGACCTCGAAACGCTCTATGCCATATTTCTCGTGGGGTGAAATGCCCGCTTTCTGCAGTGCGATAGAAAGCTGCTCTTCCACCGTGTCTACACCCTCCAGATCCGGCA
>CAZYGL010000126.1:0-1306 GCA_964647335.1 uncultured Syntrophomonas sp.
ATGAACACGGCCTGCGATCATTCGCTATACCCGGGATAACTTCCGCCTGGATGAGTGAATTCAGCCGAGCTGGATTTGATTGCGTGGCTTTGCAGTCATCTCATGCCTTTTGGCAGCCTTTCAACCGGCCCCGTCATTTTGCCTTGAAATCGGCCGGCCTCATGGCCCGCGAATTCGGGATGGGCATGGAAGTGGAGCTGCCTTATAATGTGACCGAGCAGGCGGGTGGGGACAAACTCAGGGATTACCTGAACATGGCCCGCATCCAGGGTTGGGCCGGAGCCTTCAAGGCCTACTTCCAGAGTTACCGGCTGATCAGAGACCTGGCGGAAAGTCCGGTACCTGAAGTGCGCAGCTTGTATGATGATTTATACTGCCTGAGCAGGGAGGCTAGCCCCTTGAACCAGGAAACTCGTCAGGGAAATGGTCTCGAACTGGAACTGGAATGGTCAGGTCAATTCGCCCCAGGCAGCCAGGGGTTGGTGGGCAGGTTCAGCTGCGAAGCAAGCCAGGGCAATTTCTCAGTAACCGGGCTCAGCGTGAAGTGACCGGAGTGGAGACTAAAAATTCAGACTATGTTTCACCTTCAAGAAAGTCCTGCGAATGACTAAATATGCTAAGACGATTATTATTACCGCTAGTATAGGTGCGGCGATTACCAGAATGGAGACAATTACCGTGCCGATGGACTCCAAGGCCGATACCACCGGATTGACTGCTCCCGCAGAGACCAGGGTTGAACTGTGATGTATCCCGGTGCTCACCAGGCTGGTAGCTGTAGCAGCACCACCCCCGGCTATGATTGCCAGGGCCCATTGCAGAATAGGGCTCACATCGGTCATTACTGCAGCGGTCAGCATTATGCCGGCAATGGCGCTGATGGGTACACTGGCGGTTGATAAGAGGTTGTCGACCCAGGGGAATAAATAAGCCAGGATTTCCAACAGGGTAGCCACTCCGAATACTATCAAGGATGGATAGGAAGCGATCCACTGGAAACCGGAGCCAAGTTCCAGATACCCGCCCAGCCCGGCTATGCCAAGGACCAGAAAGGGCACGAAAACCCGAAATCCGCAGGTGGCAGCCAGGCCCACACCGATGAGTACATTCATCAATAAATCCATCCCGAATCCCTCCCTAACAGCAATAATCCAGCTAATAATCCTTCTCAATGCAATTATAAGCGCCCAGTAAATGGATGTCCATGCAAGGCAGGCCCAAGGAGGTTTTATTCCTGCAAGTTGGAGGCATATGCAATCGACAAAATATGTACATGTTTAATATTTAGCCCCATCAATAGCTTATA
>CAZYGL010000126.1:1406-5067 GCA_964647335.1 uncultured Syntrophomonas sp.
ATGCAATCGACAAAATATGTACATGTTTAATATTTAGCCCCATCAATAGCTTATAATGGTAGCATAAGATTTTGCGGGGGTTATCAACAGAAAACGGGATATGTCGGGTCCAGCGATGATTTAATTTTAATGAAGGGGGAAATGGGAATGAAAAGGAAAGTTGTAGCTCTTGTTTTGGCGGGGTTGATGCTGTTTGGCATAGCTGGCTGCGCCAAGACCGAACAAGCCCAGGATGTCCTGAGGGTCGCCTATACCACGGACCCGCAAGGATTGGACCCGCAAAGGACTGCGGCCGTAGCTACCTTTAACATCACCGGCAACATATATGATACGCTGTTGGCCATCACCCCTGACTGGCAGGTTGAGCCTCGGCTGGCCGAAAGTTATACCGTATCCCCGGATGGACTTACTATAACCTTCAACCTGAAAAAGGGAGTCCTGTTCCATAACGGCCGGGAGATGAAGGCCCAGGACGTCAAGTATTCCTTTGAGAGACTGAAGGGTGAGGGCAGCCCCAAGGCAGGGGACTATGCCAATATTTCCAGGATCGATGTTACTGGGGATTACAGCATCCAGTTCACAACTGCAAAGCTGGACGTAGAGCTGGTCAAGGCTTTCATCTATCCCTGGACAGCCATAGTGCCGGCTGAAGCTGCCGAGAACCTTAAGACCAACCCTGTCGGTACCGGCGCCTATAAGTTCGTGGAGTGGATTCCTCAGCAGCAGGTGGTCCTGACCCGCAACGACAATTACTTTGGCGAGAAGGCTAAAATCAAGGACCTGGGATTCGTGCTGATCCCTGATGCTACTTCTCAACTGGCGGCGCTGCAGGTGGGCGACATTCACATCACCGAAATACCCGGCAACCAGGTGAATATCGTCAAAGCCAATCCAGCCCTGAAAGTATACACCGAACCAATGAATGCCGTGCAGATCCTGGCCTTGAATATGGAGAACAAGGCTCTGTCCGATGTCCGGGTGCGGCAGGCCATCGCCAAAGCCATCAACAAGGACGATATAATCGCCGCGGTGGTATGGGGCTACGGCAATAAGGTAGGATCCCATCTGCCCGTAAATTACCCGGACTATGTGGACACCAACAATGTGATGCCCTACGATCCGGAAGGAGCTAAAAAACTTCTTGCCGAAGCCGGATATGCCAGCGGTCTGAAACTGGAACTGGCACTGCCCAAGAGCTACCAGATCCATGTGGACACCGGACAGGTAATCGCTGATCAACTGAGCAAAGTCGGAATTACCGCTGATATCAAGATCATGGAATGGGGCCAATGGCTGAGCGATGTTTACAACGGCAAAAAATATGAAATGACGGTGGTGGCCTTATCTGGCCGCCTGGATTCCCGCTATTTCCTGAAAAGGTACCGTTCCGACAGCAAGGATTTCGTAAGCATGATTACCGGTGATGTAGATTCGCTGCTGGACCAGGCCGGCAAAGAAACAGATCCCGCCAAGCGCAAAGAGATTTTCAGGCAGATACAGCTGATCCTGGCGGAGAAATTGCCGGCAGTATATATCCAGACTCCCCATAAAATATTCGGCCTGGCCCAGAATGTGGAGGGTTTCAGGATCTATCCTATCGATATCTATGAATACAAGAATGTCTCATTCAAAAAATAACTGCTGTACATGGGACCGCTCCAGGTGAAAAGACATGCTTAATTATCTTTACAAAAGAATTTCCCATGCGGTCGAAGTCTTGCTCCTGGTGTCGATAATCACCTTTGCCGTGCTGATGTGGATACCCGGGGATGCAGCCCAGCTCATTTTGGGTTCGGATGCAACCCCGGAGAAACTGGCTGCCCTCCGGTCAGCTTTGGGACTGGACCGGCCCTGGTACCTGCAATACTGGGACTGGCTGAAGGGTTTTGTCAGTTTCGACCTTGGCAAATCCTACCTGTTCGGGCAGGACGTGAGCACACTAATCAGGCAGAGACTGCCAGTCACTATGTCCATCGCGGTTTTCTCGATGATAATCGCTTCGGTCATTTCCATCGTGCTGGGCATATTGGCAGCCATCAGGAAAAACACCGCTGTGGACTATGTATCAACCGGCTTGATGCAGCTTGGATCTTCGGTTCCCGCCTTCTGGATAGGGATGATGTTCATAGTGTACCTGGGGCTGGAACTCAAATGGTTCCCGATAGCCGGGTATGTGCCGCCGGAGCGGGGGTTTGCCGCTTACCTGAACAGCATCGCCCTGCCCAGCATTGTCCTGGCTATCGGCGAGATTGGCATGCTCCTGCGCACGGTAAGGACCTCCATGCTGGATGCCCTGAGCCAGGACTTTATGGATATGGCCAGGGCCAAAGGACTATCCAGTTTCACCATCTATTTCAAATATGCCTTGCGCAGCGCCATGATTGCGCCAATCAATGTCATTGGCCTGCAATTCGCCAAGCTGGTGGGCGGAACCGTGGTGGTAGAATCTGTCTTCTCCCTGCCGGGAATCGGGCGGCTTATTTTGGTGGCGGTTGAACAGAGGGATGTTTTCCTGCTGCTGGGGCTGGTGATGTTTATTACCACCCTGGTAATAGGTATTGCTTTGCTGGTAGACATAGCGGTCATGTTTATTAATCCAAGGATCAGAGTAGAGATGCAAGGCGAGTGATTCCGTGGCAAGCAAAATCAAGGTAAAGAAAAAATATCATCTTATCCTGGGCGGAGGGCTGACCGGTCTGGTGGCAGCGCTCTGCATCCTGTCATTCATCTATATGCCTCACAACCCCAACGCAATGAATTTGGGGCTGCGTTTCGCCGGGCCAGGTCAAAATGCGGTCTTTTTATTGGGGACGGACAATTTTGGCCGGGACATATTAAGCCGGATAATTTTTGGTTCCAGGAGCGTGCTCCTGGTCTGTTTCGTAGCGGTGGCCCTGGGATCCATAGCCGGATCATTGCTGGGAGCCATCGCGGCTATCGTCAAAGGGCCACTGTCGGCTGTAATCATGCGTTCCATCGACGGTCTGATGGCTTTTCCCGGCATATTGCTGGCCATGATGATGGTGGCGGCAGTGGGTAAAGGTCAGGAGGGTGCCGTGGCTGCCATCAGCGTATTTATGATTCCGCCATTTGCCAGGCTGGTCTATTCGCTGATACTGGACAGTGAAAATCTCCTTTTCATCAAAGCAGCCAAAAGCTACGGGATTTCCCGGAAGCGACTCCTGGCTAGACACTACCTGCCCCTGCTCCTGCCCAGGCTGATCACCCAATTCACAGCCTGTATCGGGGCTGCAATCATGATCGAAACCTCTCTTTCTTTCTTGGGGCTGGGGATCCAACCCCCCAATGCCAGTTGGGGCCTGATGCTGAACGAAGCCCGGCAAAATTTTCTGCAGTATCCCTACCTGGCGGTGGCGCCCGGCGTGGCCATTGCCCTGTCGGTACTTGGATTCAACCTGCTGGGAGACGGTTTGAATGACCTGCTGATCAGAAGGAGGTCATAGCGAGCATGAGCGACGAAAAATTGGTCGACATTAAGAACCTTACAATCAGGACCGGCAGCGGCCGAGTTTTGGTTAACAATATTTCGCTGGACATGGAAAAAGGGGAGCTGCTGGGTGTAGTGGGGGAATCGGGCAGCGGAAAAACACTGACAGCCAAGACTATTATCAATCTGCTGCCGGAAAATCTTAGTTGGGAG
>CAZYGL010000127.1:0-1675 GCA_964647335.1 uncultured Syntrophomonas sp.
CTTATTTATCCGCCTTGCCCAACCGGGGTAAAGATTAGTTGCCAGGATCATGGGCATAATACAATGTCCGCAGCAGGAAAAAAGCCTTGAATATAGAACTCTTTCTAAGGCAAAGGCACAGTAAATAGTTTTTATTTCGCCTGTAGACCTGCGGATCAACTGCAAGGAATGCAACCAAAATCCGATTTAATGGGAAGGAGATATAAATATGGAGGAACTTACCAAACAGGTTAAAAACGAAATGCTGAGAACTGCGCTGTGGCTGGCAGTAAGCCTGGGATTGGCAATTGGGATCTATTTTGTCTTTTGGCGTTAAGTGGACACCGGCACCTTTTAGAGATGAGGAGCGGAGCATCCGCTCTTTTTTTTGCTGCGATATTCTGCCTCTGGCGGGCTGCTTATTTGGATCCATAGGTTCCCCAGCTATATCGATTTGACAATATCCTGGAAACTGGTATATAATTCTTAGTGAAGATACCCGCTAGGGGTATAGGGGGTGCGTTTTTCCCGTGCAATCGGATGCCAGACATAAAATCATAGCCAGGCTCAAACGAATCGAAGGACAGGTCCGCGGGGTGCAGCGCATGATCGAGGAGGGAGCCGACTGCGGTGAGATACTCAATCAAATTGCCGCGGTGAAGTCTGCCACGCACCATGTGGGTATATTGATGTTTGAAAACCATGCCCAGGACTGCATAGCCAAAGCGATGCAACTGGGCGAAACCGAGCACGATATCGATGAGCTGATCAAAGTCATGGGAAGATTCATCAAGTAACATTAAGTTTTGACAAAGGGGGAACAACAGTGAGCAAAGTGAAAGACATCACCAAAGAAAATTTCGACCAGGAAGTAAGCCAATCTCCTAAACCGGTGCTGATAGACTTCTGGGCACCCTGGTGCGGACCATGTAAGATGCTGGGGCCGATAGTTGACGTTCTGGCCGAGGAATATGCAGGCAAATTAAATGTAGGCAAATTGAATGTGGATGAGAACCAGGCGCTGGCGGCGCAGTTCGGGGTGCGGGGCATCCCCACCTTGATATTTTTCAAGGGCGGCCAGGAGGTCAAGCGGGTGGTGGGTGCTCAACCAAAAAGCCAACTGCAGAAGACGATCGATGAGGTAATCGGCTAAGCTGAAACCAGCTGCTCACTTAAGGCCTGTTTTTTAGCAATGATCGTAAATGACCAGGGACTACAATAAGTAGCCTGGTCATTTTCTGTTTTTGGGAGGAAGGGATTGTAAAAACTGGTGGATGGTCTGCTCAAAACCATTGAGGCCAGGGCGATAGAAAGTCAGCTGGCTGGCCCCTTCAGGCAGGTAATCCTGGGATACATAGCCGCCATAATCGTGGGGGTATTTGTATCCCCGGCCCTTGCCCAGGCGAGGTCCTGCTTGAGAGTGGGATGTGTCCCCCAGGTGAGCAGGAACTGAAATGCGGTTGCTGGTCCTGACTGCAGATAAAGCGGCATCGATAGCGGTTTTGCTGGAGTTGCTTTTAGGAGCGGTACAGAGGTAGATCACAGCTTCGGCCAGGGGGATGCGGGCTTCAGGCAGCCCCACATAGTCAAGAGCAGCTGCCGCTGCTATAGCCATGGGCAGCGCCTGGGGATCTGCCAGGCCTATATCCTCGGCTGCATGCACAATCATACGGCGCGCAATATATTTGGGATCCTC
>CAZYGL010000127.1:1775-5047 GCA_964647335.1 uncultured Syntrophomonas sp.
GGCTGCAAGGCTTCTAATATATAAAGTTTCATGCGGGACAAAAGAGCGGTGTTGATCTCATAGAGTGGATTTTCCGTGGTAGCCCCGATCAGGATAAGGGTGCCATCTTCCACGAAGGGCAGCAAAACATCCTGCTGGCTTTTGTTGAAACGATGTATCTCATCTACAAACAAGATGGTCGCCTGGTGGTAATATTTGAGCCTTTCACGTGCATCAGCAGCTACTTTGCGTATATCGCCCACCCCGGCAGTCACAGCCTGCATATATTCGAAATGAGAATTGGTCATAGCGGCTATTATCCTGGCTATGCTGGTCTTGCCGGTCCCCGGCGGTCCGTAGAAGACCAGGGAATGAAGCTGGTCCTTCTCGATTGCCAGCCGAAGAGGTGAACCAGGACCGATGACACGCTTCTGACCAGCCACTTCGTCAAGGGTGCGAGGCCTCATCCTCCAGGCCAGCGGTGCCTGAGCCTCTCGTTTCTTGTCGGTGCCGATGTCGAACAGATCCATGATGACATACCTCCTGGGGTGAAGCCCCGATGCTTTGCAGTCATTATAGAACAAACGCTCGATACTGCCAAGAGAAGACCCGTCTGTGAATTGATTTGGACAACCTGACGAACGGTCCAGGGGATTGTCGATGTTGGTTGAAATGCCGATAAAGTCTGGTTGACATAGACTCATTTATCAAAGAAAATAAACGAATAGAGTAATATTCGTAAAAGAGGGGGCCTGCTTCGTGTGGACCAGTAGTAACATTAGGAGAACTTTTTTAGAATACTTTGAACAGCGCCAGCATACCATTGTCGAGAGTTCTTCTTTGGTGCCGGTTGACGATCCCACCCTGTTGTTTGCTAATGCCGGCATGAACCAATTCAAGGATGTATTCCTGGGCATCGACAAGCGCCCTTATACCCGGGCTACGACCTCGCAGAAATGCGTACGGGCCGGCGGCAAACACAATGACCTGGATACAGTGGGCAGGACTCCCAGGCATCACACCTTTTTCGAGATGTTGGGCAACTTCTCCTTCGGGGACTATTTTAAATCTGAAGCCATCAAGTATGCCTGGGAATTTCTGACCGAAACGGTGAGTCTGCCCCAGGAGAAACTTTGGGCTACTATTTTCCAGGATGATGATGAAGCGTATGAACTCTGGCAGAAGATAACCGGCATCCCGGCGGACCGAATCGTCAGGCTGGGGGAAAAGGACAATTTCTGGGCCATGGGGGACACCGGACCTTGCGGACCCTGCAGTGAAATCCTTTATGACCGCGGACTGGAGTATTCTTGCGGCCATCCCCAGTGCGGCATCGGAGTCTGCGATTGTGACCGCTGGCTGGAGATTTGGAACCTGGTGTTCATGCAGTATAACCGTGATGAAAGCGGAACCATGAATCCCCTTCCGCGGCCCAGTATCGATACCGGTATGGGCCTGGAAAGACTGACTTCGGTTCTGCAGAAGGTAGACAGCAATTTCGAGACTGATCTCTTCATTCCCATAATCAAAGCTATCGAGAACCTGACCGGTTGCGCCTATGAACGGGGCGACAAGGGGTTCCCTTTCCGGGTCATCGCTGATCACAGCCGGGCCTGTACGTTCTTGATCGCAGACGGAATCCTTCCCAGCAATGACGGGCGGGGCTATGTTCTGCGCAGGATATTGCGGCGGGCAGTCAGGTTCGGGGCATTCCTGGGCATTGAGGAGCCTTTCCTTTTCAAGATGGTGGATGTGGTGAGCGAAGTGATGCAGGGAGCATACCCATACCTGCTGGAGAAGAAAGATTTCGTCAAAGAAGTGATAAAACTCGAGGAAGAAAGATTCTTCGTGACCCTTAAAGAAGGGGTCAAGAAGGTAGAGGAAATAATCAAGACTGCCGAACAGGAGGGCAGAAGCACCATTAGCGGAGAAGAAGCCTTCACCCTTTACGATACGTATGGCTTTCCCCTGGATCTGACCGAGGATATGGCTGAAGAAAGCCGCTTCCAGGTAGATAAGGCCGGTTTCAACGAGATGATGGACGAGCAGCGCAATCGGGCTCGCCAGGCCCAAAAGGGCAGCAACGCTTTCGCAAACGAGCAGATGTTTGCTGAATTGCTGGCAGGAATATCGGAAACTGGATTTACAGGCTATGATCGCTTTGAAGAGGATTCTGTGATCCTGGCTATAATCAAAAAACATGACCGGGTGGATTTCGCTGCAGAAAGCGAGGTTTCAGTAGTAACCTCCAGCTCACCCTTCTACCCGGAGAGCGGCGGCCAGGTGGCTGATACCGGCACCATTTGCGGAGATACAGGATGCCTCGAGGTTGAGGATGTACAGAGGATTGGCGGCTGGATCATCCATACCGGCAAGATTTCAGGCAGCCTGCGCCGGGGCGAAGAGGTCAAGTTGTCGATCGACAAGGAAAAGCGCATGTCTACGTCCCGCAACCATACTGCTACCCATTTGCTGCACAAGGCCCTGCACATTGTTCTGGGTGAACATGCCCAGCAGAAAGGTTCGTTGGTCGATCCAGCCCGGCTGCGCTTCGATTTTTCGCAGCTCACCGCCTTGAGCGATGAGCAGATAACTGAGATCGAAGAGATAGTCAACCAGGCGATCCTGTCCACATACCCGGTGCATACTACAGTAACGGGCATAAAAGAAGCTCGGGAAATGGGAGCCACTGCCTTATTCGGCGAAAAATACGGTGACGAGGTGCGGGTGGTGGAGGTTGACTCATTCAGTATGGAATTATGCGGAGGCGCACACGTAAATAACACCGGACAGATAGGGTTGTTCAAAATAGTCAGCGAAGCCAGCATCGGGTCGGGACTCAGAAGGATCGAAGCTGTGACTGGTGGCCCGGCGTTAACGTATCTGAACGAGATGGAGAAGGAGATAAAACAAGCTGCTGCGGTGCTTAAAACGACCCCGTCCGGATTGCACCAGCGTTTGGAAGCCCTAAACAAGGCTTTGAGAGAAAGAGACAAAGAGATCGAACAACTGCGGGCCCGCATATCCAAAGCGGCGAGCCAGGAAGTGATAAATCAGGCCTATGAGTTGGGTGGTGCCAAGATCCTGGTAGCCGAGGTCCAGAGCCAGGATGCCAACAACCTGCGCCAAAATGCAGAGATGTTGAAGGACAAATTGGGCAGTGCGGTGGTAGTCCTGGGGGCTATCATTGATGACAAAGTAGCTCTGGTCTCTTTTGCCAGCCGGGACCTGGTGGACAGAGGGATCCACGCGGGCAAGATAATCGGAGCTGCCGCAAAGGTCGCCGGTGGCGG
>CAZYGL010000128.1:0-1412 GCA_964647335.1 uncultured Syntrophomonas sp.
GTGCAACCAAAATAGCGATTATATGGTTGCTGTGGAAGAAAATATTATGGGCCTACCCTTTGGCTATGGGGATATTCGGGCTATTCATCGGATATGAAATATATGGTTACATGCACAGCCAGTCACTGCTGGTTTTACTCATAATAATGCTGGATGCAGCGATTTTGACCTTAATAATTCTCGAATATATAAGGCTGAAGAAAATGCAGTGATGCCAACATGCAGGTAAATCTGTAGATTACATACGATAAATCTCTGGGCGGTTGTGTCTGCCCCGGCTGCCCAAAACCGCCACCTCTCGAGAAGCACAATATTTGTCAAGGATGGTGACCACATAGGATTCCCTGAATTTAGGTGGGATAATGGTCACAGGCCACATGTGCTTTGCGATTATATCACGTTCTATATGGTTCAGTTTGAAATGGCGTTGTGCATTCTCCAGGGCAATCGCGGGATGGCAGAAGCAGTGGATCCCGCGTAGAGGCTTGGTGACACGCGAATCATAGAAATAGAAATCGTGCAATATTCCGCCCCGTGCAGCCGACTGGAAGTCGAGCCCCATCCTTTTGCAGACCAGATACGCCAAATAGGATACGTGCAGGGAATGATCCAAGCGGGAAAAGGGGAGGTGGTGGCCAAAGTCACCCAGGGCATGGATCAACGGATGTTGTACCAGGTCCCCCAGGCAAACACGATATTCTTTCCAGGATGAGACTTCTGCTTTCAAATTCAGTTTGGCTGCAATAATATCGATCATTTCGGCTCCCTAGGCATGGTGTGGTTGCGAATCGCGGATATATAAACGGTATAACAACGCGCTGCCGATAGTGATTAGAAAACTGGCGGTTAAAGATATCACAAAACCTGGAGAAGTCGGGGTATATATAGTGGAACCCAAAAAGGTATAAGCAAGCATTTTGGGCAACAGACCCAAAATGGAAGCAAGAATGAATGGCCAGTAAAATGGGTAGCATGCACCCAAAATTACAGATCCCAGTTCCATGGGCACGACTCCGCATATTCTCAGTAAAAAGGCAAGCAGGGGGCCCTTTTTGGCATCCATTCGGAGGAAGGATCTGCTGCGCGGATAACGTAGGCAGAATTTTTCGGCTAGGCCGGTGCCATAACAGCGTCCAGCAAAGAAAGGCAGGCTGGACGCGATCCACAACCCTAGCAGATTCAAACCGATGGCCTCTGCCGGGCTAAAAAACAAGCCGCTGCTTATATATAGCAGAACCACCGGCAGACCCATGGAAATAGATTTGACCAGATACAAGGAAAGCAAGATCAGAGCAGAATAGGATGGGTGGGAATTCATTTGCTCGAGGAAAAAGTCCACGTTCAATTGGCCACGGAAATGAAATCCCAGACCAATCAAAATCACCATTAACACCAGAGGGATCCATTTCATC
>CAZYGL010000128.1:1512-5045 GCA_964647335.1 uncultured Syntrophomonas sp.
GCGATTTCGCCAAAAACCAACCCACCGTGGCCAACCGGATATTCCAGATAAGTCTTGTCATGACCACCAAGATAGGTCAAGGCTGCTTCAGTCTGGTGCGGCAGGGCGATATGATCTCGCTGTCCAACCAGGGCCAGAAGATTGGCCTTGATTCTCTGCAATTGAACTCGCTTACCCCGTAAAACGATCTGATTTTTAACCAGCTTATTTCCCTGGTAAAAATCTCTTATCCAGTCCCGGTAGGCAGCGCCAGGGAAGTTAATATTATCTTTAGCCCACTTGTTCAGGACTTTCCAGAAATAGACCGATTTGTCCTCTTCAATTGCCTTCCAGAGCCGGGTGTAGGTCCCCACATAATTGGCCATGGGATTCAACATGCGGGTTCCCCAATCGATGAAGCCCTTGGGGATCAATTCCATGGCGTCAGCAATCCGGTCTGGATCATAGCCCTGGGCTCTTAGCCACACATCATATATCCCGGCGTTGGTGAAATCGATGGGTGCAGCTAGATATACCAAATTCTTCAGGACCGGTTTATCGAACAAGGCTGCATACATGGTGGACATAGTGCCGCCCATGCAATAACCTATGATGGTTATTTCCGGGGATTTGGCGTTCCGAGCTACTCTTTTGGCTGCCGGTGCGATGTAGTCCAGGACAAAATCGGAATAGGACAGTTCCCGATCCTCCCACTCGAATTCACCCCAGTCCAGCATATAAACATCGAAACCTTCTTTGACCATGTATTCGACCATGCTGTTGCCGGGTGCCAAGTCGAGCACATAGGATTTATTTATCAGCGCATAGATAAATAAGATGGGAGTGCGGTATTTCCGCTCGGTATTCGCCTGGTAATGGTAGAGCTTGGACTTGTTCTTGCGCCACAACAGTTCCTTGGGCGAGAGACCGGTTCCGGGTTTGTGATCATAGAATAGAACTTCCATCCAGCGGGCTGTTGCCAGCATCCAGTCCTGGGAAGTCTGAGCCAATTGTTCGCCGATTTCTACCGGGGATCCCTTGGTGATAATGATGTCATCAGCCATGATTAATCAACTCCTTAGCGCTAATCGGTAGTCTCAGGAGGCTGGACCGGTTTTGCCGCTTTGGCAGCCGGTGGCTTTTTCAAGGCTTCAGCCTGCAGCTGTTTGGTTATTGAAGTTAAGCCAGCATCGATCTTCTTTACAGCTTTCTCCAAATCATTGATCCGTTTGCTCATATCCTTGAGAGCAGTCATAGCTGGATTGAAAACTTTACTGAATTCCGCCGCGGTCATACCCGCCGATTGGCTGGACATTATTTCACCGAAAGCCGCGGATTGGTCCTCGATGCAGGTAAGTTTTTCATCCAGTTCTCCTTCCATCCGGTCCACTTTATTCTCCAGCGAAACCACCAATTCCGCTACCCGGGCAACATCATGCTTGGATGGGAAGGGAGTTTCATCCATGTAGCCGGAAATAAAATCCTTCTGCAGTTTGAGATACTGCAGGTAGCTGTTCAATATCCAGTCAAGGCTATTCGCAAAACTATCAGTGGTGACCGAATCGCGCATGGTCTTGGTCAGGCTGTCCTCAAAAGCAAAATACATCCTTTTCCAGACTTGAAAAGGATCAATAACCGAAACCTGAGCTTTTTCAGGGATCATTTCTTCTGCCATTTTTCAATCGCCTCCTGTTGAGCTTGTCTAGTATAGTTGTTAGCAACAGCCTGGCAGGGGATCATTTTTTCACCAGGGTGGATTCGACTTTAAAGCCCGCCGACTTGAAATCATTGATTATAGCTTTGGAGTCAGTGGTATTGATGCGCAAGATCATCAGGTAGTCTTCGTTGGGTATTTCCATCTCGACCATATTTTGCACCCGCACATCATATTTATCCAGGACTGTGCCGATCTTGACCAGTGTTTCCGGATCATCCTTGACCCGCAGGTTGATACGGGTGCCTTTGCGGTTGATTGCCAAGAGATCAAGAAATGCCCCGAAGATGTCAGTCTGGGTTATGATGCCTACCAATTTGCCCTTTTCATCAACAACCGGCAGGCCGCTGATTTTATTGTCTTTCAGTAATACGGCGGCCATCTCGATGTAGGCATCAGGATCTATGGTTACAAGATTCTGGTTGGGCGGCAATACATCCCGAACTTTGACTTTATTTAACAGATTCTCTTTATCAGTTGAGAAATAGCGGGTGGCCACCGAGGTTCCGCGAAAATCCAGGTCCTGGCGGGCACCAAAATCCTTCACAGTGACAATACCCAGCAATTTGCCTTTATCAAGCACCGGGAGGCGGGTCAGATTGTGTTCTTTCATCAGTTTCCAGGCATCGCCTACGCTGCTGTCCGGTGAGCATGTATATGGATTAGGGGTCATCCTATCTCTTACTCTCATGTCTATGCCTCCCTTTCCTTATAAACGGTAGCATTACTATTTTACCATAAATCACCTTGGCTAACATCCATTACTAGCCTATTTCACCACTCCCAGGGAACGGACTAGGGCTGCGGCTGCCTCGGCTCGG
The DNA here is from genome assembly GCA_964647335.1 of uncultured Syntrophomonas sp. Classification (GTDB taxonomy): domain Bacteria; phylum Bacillota; class Syntrophomonadia; order Syntrophomonadales; family Syntrophomonadaceae; genus PHAA01. The sequence continues at coordinate 4,027 of CAZYGL010000128.1, forward strand.
CTTACCAATTGCTGGGAACGGAAATATGAACCGTCGCCGCGGATAATCCCCAAACCCCAGCAAAGTGCGGTATAGCCCTCGAGTTCTGGTTTTATGCTCCCCGAGTCGCGATACGGTATTCTGTAAATATCCGGCAAGACGGCTAGATAATCTATCCCCAGGAAGCGCACCATTAGCTGGGCCAAGGATGCCCGGCTTAATTCGCTGTCCGGCGGCACGGTATCTTTTAGCCACCCTTTTGCCAGAGCTTGTTTGATCACCTCTTCATCAGAATTATTGCGAATAGAGTCCAGTCCGGCTGTTGCCCCCAGCATGGCACGCAGCAGGTCAGCTAGCCTTGCTTCCTCAGCAGGCCGGAAGTAGTCACCGTACTCGGTCATCAGACCAGCCTTTCCCAGGAGAGCAATCTCACGCTCGGCAAAATTTCCAGCGATATCCTTGAAAAAATGGGCTCTGGCTTTTGCTATGACGGGCTTTCCGAAGTCATCCAGGAGGTCGCCGGTGTGAGCATCGATCATCCGGAAAACTGGATGTCCAGGAGGTATTTGCGGTTTGTAGACCAGGCGCATCACGGTATTATTTTTTGCTGCTGAATAATATGGTGCATACATCAGCTCCAGGGGAGCAGCCTGCAAATACAAACCGTCAGCCTTTTCCATCCCGATGACTCCCTCTGATGAAGGCAGTTCAGAGTAGTTCCAGTTGAGGGAATAGGAGGTGATCACCCCCCGGCCCCGGTCGATGGTGATATCGGCGCCGTTATCCGGAAAATCCAGTCCGTTGGCTATGCGGATGTAATGAAATACCCAGCTAGGTACTGCCAATACTGTCGGGAGCTTGCCCGGATAGGAATCAGCCGGGGTGTTGGGGTCAAGCTTGAACTGGGGGAAACGATCTCCCTGAATCCGTTGCAAAAATTCTGCTGCCATATTCTGGGCGGAAGTATGGCTTAGACCGGTGCCTGATTGGACAGCAGATGGAAGACCCAGGCTGAAACTGAGCAGTTCACCGCTCTTGGC
>CAZYGL010000129.1:0-5043 GCA_964647335.1 uncultured Syntrophomonas sp.
GGTTATGGTGTTTTTTATCCAGGTCGACTTCCAGGCAGGCATGACCTAAACCCAATTCGCGCATCTGCATTGACAACAAGCTGAAATATGGGGCCTGGTTGATCATGTCCATTAACGCCTTGATATGGGCAGGATTCAGTCGTCTCATCGTTATTTCCTCCTCATTAGCTTCTATACCACGTTTTCCATAGAAAAAACATGTCGCTTATGTATTTAATTATGCCAAAATCTTAGAATACCTGTTTAGGTAAAAGCGGCGGTTTGTAATAGAAAGTAGGTAGCATTAAAATATATATAGAGGCAGCCGCAACTTCCAAGGTTGTTTGGATGATTTAATTATGCAGCACGGAATGGGGAAGGAGGTTCCCAAATGGGAGAAATCAAAGTAGATGTCCGAGGAGAAACCTGTCCAGTTCCCCTGGTAGAAATGAGGAAAGCTGTCAAAAAGGCGTCGCCTGGCGACATTATAGAGATTGTGGGTACCCATCCGGCATCCAAGAAAGAGATCCCCATGGCTGCCAATGCACTGGCAATTACAATCGTCAGCGATGAACAAGTTGGAGACGAATGGAAAATAATACTGCAGAGATGAGGGGGCATTTTCATGTCAGACAAGGCGACCATCGTGGTCCATAGTGGCGACATCGACAAAATATCCAGTGCCCTTATTATTGGCAATGGAGCTCTGTCCATGGGTATGGAAGCTTCATTGTATTTTACTTTCTGGGGCTTGCTGCGCTTGAAAAAGGACGGCCTCGACAAAGGCCCGCTATCTAAAATGAACATGTTCGGCCTTGGGAAAATGATGATCAAATCCAGGATGAAAAAGAACAACGTGGCCTCACTGCGCAGGATGATCACTGACTTCAAGGAGCTGGGCGGCAAGATCATCGCCTGTGAAATGACCATGGAGATCATGGGGGTCAAAGCCAGTGACCTCGACCAGGAATTGATCGATGACTACGGTGCAGTGGGAACCTATATCCAGGAGGCCAGAGATTCAGCTATTACTCTTTTTATTTAGGGGTGATAATTATGAGTGGAGCATCGATTTACATGGACAACGCGGCCGCTACCAGATTGGATGAAGCGGTGCTTGAAGCCATGCTTCCATGTTATTTTGAAACATTTGCCGTAGCAACGTCCGAATTTGGCTATTCGCAAGGATTGGAAGCACGCGCTTTGCTTGAGGAAGCGCGAGCTAAACTGGCTGCAAAGTTGGGGGCACTCCCGGAAGAATTCGTCTTCACCTCTGGGCACACGGAATCAAGCAACCTGGCGTTGAAGGGTGTCGCCCTGGCGTTAGGGCAGAAAAAAGGCCGTCACATTATCGTATCGAAGATTGAGGATTTTCCGGTTTTGCACAGCGCGCGAGCCCTGGAAAAACAGGGTTTTACAGTTGATTTCCTGGACGTAGACGAGACAGGTCTAATCAAGACAGGACAGTTGCTGGAACTATTGAGCAACCAAACTATCTTGGTCTCAGTCCAACACGCCAACCAGGAAATCGGCACTCTCCAGGACATAGAGAAAATCGCGATTATCTGCCGGGAAAAGGGCGCCCTGTTTCATACCGATGCAACCCACACCTTCACCCGGGTCCCCCTGGATGTAAAGAAAATACCTGTCGACCTGATTACGGTATCAGCTCACACCATTCATGGCCCCAAAGGCATCGGCGGATTGTATGTGCGCAAGGGTACCCCTATTGCCAAGATAATGGACGGCGGCTTTCAGGAATTCGACCTTAGAGCCGGTACTGAAAACATACCTGGAGCGGTGGGATTTGCCAGGGCAGTCGAATTGGTTTCCTCGGAAGAGAACCTGCGCTTGCAGGAAATCCGCGATAAGATCATAGAAGGCATTACCCAGACTGTCCCTCAGGTGACCTTGAACGGACATCGGACCAGCCGAATTCCTAACAATGCTAACCTGACATTCCATTTCGTGGAAGGTGAATCCATCACCCTCCACCTGGATATGCACAATATAGCCGTTAGTACCGGATCTGCCTGTTTCAGCAGGTCCCTGGAAGCCAGCCATGTGATTATGGGCATCGGTGGTGATCACGAGCGTGCTCATGGATCGATCCGTTTCAGCCTCGGACGTTATAATACTATGCAGGAAGTTGACCGGGTGGTGGAAATCCTGGCGGAGGTAGTCAAACAGCTGCGCATAATCAGTCCGCTGGGCAAAATCGGAGGTGAATGAAATGGCATTTCCTTACAATGAGATAGTGCTGGAGCATTTTAAACATCCCCGCAATGTAGGCAATATGGAAAACCCGGATGGAAAAGCAACTGAGGGCAGCCCGGCCTGCGGGGATATGGTTTCTGTTTACATCAAGGTTGACGAGGAAAGCAAAAAAATCAGTGATATCAAATTCGAATCCTATGGATGTGCTTCCAATATAGCAACCGGATCAATCATCACTGAAATGGCTAAAGGAAAAACCATCGAGGAAGCCAAACAGTTGACCTGGAAAGACGCCTCGGCGGCTCTGGGTGGTTTGCCGCCCATCAAAGCTCACTGTTCGGTGCTGGCAATAGAGGGTTTGCGTGGTGCGATTCAGAATTATGAAGAAAGGCACGGTTTGATTACAGTCAAAGAACCAACTACTGAAGCCATTGTCCTGAAAAGACTGAAGAGAGTTATGAATCCGTTGAAAGGGCTGGATATGGTTGCAACCAAATTGGTCAAATCGGTGGAAATAAAAGATGGTATCATAAGAATTGCTGTGGATATGCCTGCAGACCACCAGTTTGCTGCGGCCATCAGAGATGAGGCCCGGGAAAGGCTGGAAACCCTCTGGGATATAAAAGGAGTGGAGATAGAGTTCAAATAGCTGATTGACCCAGCATTAGCAGCTATTTCTAGGCAAAGGAGGCAGAAAGCTTGCAGGAGATTTGGATCAACGAAACACATACGGATGGCTACCAGGTCAGGTGGAGGATCAACGAGGTGCTCCATAGTGAAACCACTCCGTTCCAGAAGCTGGCCGTGGTGGAGACGGTCGAATGGGGCAAAGCCCTGGTCTTGGACGGGAATTTGCAGATGGCGGAACGGGACGAGTTTATCTATCATGAGATGATTGCCCATGTGGTTATGAACGGTCATCCTAATCCACAGAATGTACTGATAGTTGGTGGGGGAGATGGCGGCACCCTGCGTGAAATCGTAAAACATCCATGTCTAAAACACGTTGACATGGTAGAAATAGACCAGCGGGTGGCAGAGGTAAGCCGCCTCTATTTTCCGGAAGTGGCCAGAGCTCAATCGGATCCAAGGGTCAACCTGATATATGCCGACGGGGTCGAATATGCCAGGACTACGGATAAACGATATGATGTGGTGATCGTTGACAGTACCGATCCAGGCGGGCCGTCCGAGCAGTTGTTCAGCCTGAAGTTTTACCAGGATGTCTTTCGCATTCTGCAACCAGACGGCATGATAGTGGTGCAGTCCGAATCTCCGTTCTTTTTCGCACCGCAATTCGAAAAATGCTATAAGAATCTCCAGGCTGTTTATCCCATAGTTGAAGTATACCTGGCCAGCATCCCCACCTATGTCAGCGGACCCTGGTCTTTCACAATTGGCAGCAAAAAATATTCTCCCAGTGATATCAACAATCCCTGTCCGATTACAAGCGGGCTTAAATACTACAACCTTAACCTGCACAAGGCATCATTCTACTTACCGCAGTTCGTGAATGAAATGCTGCACAAGTCTTGATGGAAAGGGGAATCGACTTGTTCTATCTTGGGTGCCATCTCTCAGCATCAAAGGGCTACAAGCACATGGGGGAAGAGGCCTTGAGCATTGGGGCAAATACATTTCAATTTTTTACCCGTAATCCGCGAGGCAGCATGTCTAAACCGCTGTATGTGCAAGACATTTCTGATTTTCGCAAACTAGCCCAGGAAAACCACTTCGCTCCGGTTCTGGCTCATGCACCATATACCTTGAATCCATGTTCAAATGATCTAAAGGTTAGGGAATTCGCCCACATGGTAATGGCTGATGACCTTAACATCATGGAACACCTGCCCAATCAAATGTATACTTTCCATCCTGGAAGCCATGTGGGACAGGGGATCAAAGCAGGAATTGAATTAATCGTACGACTGCTAGACACTATAATCAAGCCCCACCTTTCAACCCTGGTGTTACTGGAAACGATGTCGGGCAAAGGCAGTGAAGTAGGCAGCCGTTTTGAAGAAATAGCGGAGATAATAGGGTCGGTCAGCCTTCCAGACAAATTGGGCGTGTGCCTGGATACGTGTCACATTTATTCGGCTGGCTATGACATCGTCGATGACCTGGACGGCGTGCTGGAGGAGTTTGATCAAATCATAGGCTTGGGAAGGCTAAAGGCTATTCACCTGAATGACAGCTTGACCCCGTTCGGCACCCATAAAGACCGGCATGCAAAGATTGGGGAGGGGAATCTGGGGTGGGATAACATTACCAAAATAATCAATCACCCGCTCTTGTGCCGTTTGCCCTTCTACCTGGAGACTCCTAATGATGTACCGGGTTACGCTGAAGAAATCAGAGCTCTTCGGGCTGCTTATAACAGATAGGGCAGCTCATGTCTGGGTTGTGATTTTTTCGATTTCCAGGAGAAACATCTTGATAGGCAAACCGCCTCCATATCCCACCAGCTTGCCGCTTGATCCGATAACCCGATGGCAGGGAATAAAGATGGGAATGGGATTGCGGTGATTAGCCTGCCCAACTGCCCGGCAAGCCCTGGGACTGCCGACTGATTCCGCAATTTGTTTGTAGCTCCTGGTCTCACCATATGGTATCTTCTGCAATTGTTCCCACACCAAACGCATGAAATCAGTACCGTGCGGCGCCAAAGGCAATTTGAATGCCTTCAATTCACCTGCCAAATACCCAATGAGTTGCTCGCCTGCCCGTTTCAGCAAGGGGGTCTCCAGCATAATCGCGCCCGGGGGGATCGATTCCCCTGGGAAATACAAAGCGATGATCGCATCTCTCTCCTCGGCGATGGTTATTTGCCCAAGCTTGGTTGGG
>CAZYGL010000130.1:0-2620 GCA_964647335.1 uncultured Syntrophomonas sp.
ATCAAAGAGTTCGTTTGCCCACATTATAGTCACCATATCTACATCCCCCAGGTTTTCAATGTTATGGGTATAGCCGGTCGGTATATCTACTACTTCCAATTTGTCACCGCTGACGTAATATTCGATCACCTCGTCGGATCCAATCCGCCGGAAGCGGATGACTCCTCTGCCACTGACCACTAAAAATTTTTCATTCTTGCTATGATGCCAGTGGTTGCCTTTGACGATGCCGGGTCTGGAAATATTGACCGAAACCTGTCCCCTATCCGGAGTCTTGATGAATTCGGTAAAAGAACCACGGTTGTCTATGTTCATCTTCAGTCTGTAGGAGAACTGGTCTGGCGGAAGGTAGCTCAAATATGTACTATAGAGACTGCTGGTGAAGCGGTCAGACATGTCCGGTATTAAGCGCTCTTCCCGGCTGCTTCTGAAGGACCTGACAAGCTCGACTATATGCCCCAGGGTAACAGTATGTACGACCGGGACCGCGCAATATTCTCCCATCTCGTGTTGCCGGCCCTCCAGAGCTGCGATGAATTCTTCCACCACATCATCTATATAGACCAGGTTCATGATCACGGCGGGATCATTCACGGTGATGGGCAGATCCCGGGCGATATTGTGGCAGAAAGTGGCTACGGCGCTATTATAATTGGGACGACTCCATTTGCCGAAGACATTGGGCAGACGATAGACAAGTACCCGAGCGCCAGTCCTCTCCCCATAGGCAAACATTAGCTCTTCTCCGGCTTTCTTGCTGGCCCCGTAGGGGTTATCCAGGCCGGCTTGGGTGGATGAGGAGATCAATACTGGACAGTTGTTGCTATGCTTTTGCAGGCATTCCAGGATCATGGAAGTGAACCCGAAGTTCCCTGTCATGAATTCCGACTGTTCTTTAGGGCGGTTCACCCCGGCCAGGTGGAAAACGAATTCAGCCTCCCGGCAGTATTCTGCCAAAAGAGATGGCTCAGTCTCTCTGTCGTAGAGGAGCAGGTCATGATATTGCCGATTTTTAAGTTCCGAGACCAGATTCTGGCCTATGAATCCCTGGGCTCCGGTGACGAGTATTTTCATCGCTTGTTTCTCCAATTCTGCAGTTCGTCGCGGACGAAGTCCAATGTCAAAAGATTGGCTTTGATCTGTTCCAAATTGAGTCTCTCGGTATTGTCGGAGGTGTATTCGCCTTCCAAGGACAATCTCTGGTCGCCCAGGACAAAATATTTATCGTAATTGAGATCCCGCTTGTCGGCTGGGACCCTGAAGAAGCCTCCCAAGTCCTGGGCTACCGCGTGCTCCTCCCGGGTGAGCAAGGTTTCGAATAATTTTTCGCCGTGGCGGGTACCGATAATCTTGATCTCATTGTCGGATTCGAACAATTCTCTGACTGCCAGAGCCAGGTCCCCGATGGTTGAAGCCGGGGATTTCTGGACCATGATGTCGCCAGCCCGAGCATTCTGGAAAGCGAAGACCACCAGCTCCACGGCACTGTCCAGGCTCATCAGAAACCGAGTCATATGAGGATCGGTTACGGTCAAGGGCTGACTGTTTTTGATCTGTTCCACAAATAGAGGTATGACAGATCCCCGGGAGGCCATCACATTGCCGTAGCGGGTCCCGCAGATCAAGGTTTTCTCCGGATCTACAGTCATCGATTTGGCCACAAATACCTTTTCCATCATGGCTTTGGAAATTCCCATAGCATTGATAGGATAAGCTGCTTTATCAGTGGACAAACAGATCACTTTTTTGACTCTGCATTCAATGGCAGCCGTGAGGACATTATCGGTACCCAGAACATTTGTCTTCACGGCTTCCAGGGGGAAGAACTCGCAGGAGGGGACCTGTTTGAGAGCAGCTGCATGAAAAATGTAGTCGACATTGTGCATGGCGTTTTTCACACTGGCCAGATCCCGGACATCGCCGATATAGAATTTGATCTTATCATTGTGGTAGAACTTGCGCATATCATCCTGTTTTTTTTCATCGCGGGAGAATATGCGTATTTCGCCGATGTCGGTATCCAGGAAACGCTTGAGGGCTGCATTTCCGAAAGATCCTGTTCCGCCGGTTATCATCAAGGTTTTGTCTTTGAACACATTCTCAACCTCCTCCAGTTTTGCTGCGATATATTTCTAATTGATCAAGTCATAAAATTGGTAAATATCACTTTCATTGCTCAGCTGTCGATCGGTTAGATTATTTCTGAATTCCTGCAACAGCCAGGGCTCGTCAAGTATTCTCTTTATTCCGAAATAAATGTCGGTATCGTTGTTGTCCACTATGATCCCATCAACATTATGCCTGACTTGTTCCACCGCTGAAGCATAGTTGGTTACGATTATAGGCAACCCCAATATCTGCGCTTCGGTTACCGACATGGGCTTACCTTCGTATCGGGAGGGCATTACGTAAACATCGCAATTTTTATAGTATGGGTAAGGATTGGTTTTTTTGCCCAGTAAAATGAAGTCTTCCTGCAGATCCGCTGCGGCGATTATTTTTTCCAATTGGTGACGGTCACTGCCTTCGCCTACTACAAACCATTTGAATCGGTACCCTTCCTCGATCAGTCTCTTCATCGCCCCCACAGCTCTATCCAGGCCTTTGGTGTATACTGAGA
>CAZYGL010000130.1:2630-5043 GCA_964647335.1 uncultured Syntrophomonas sp.
TTATGATCTTCAGACCGTTGTATCCAGCAGCGAAGTCGGGTATCTGTTGAGCCGCCCGGTTTCTGACAAACTGGGCAGAGAGAATATTTTCTACTACTACTCCTTTGTCGGCCAGAGCCTTATAAGCCTCTTTAAAATTATGCAGGCATTTTTCGGTAACCGTTACGATTTTGTCAGCCTTGCTCAGCTGTTTGCTGTCAATGGCCGGAAAATAGGGCGAGTCTTTTATATCAGGGTGTATCCAGGCTATTTTTTGACCAGCCTTCACTCTTTGTAGGACATAGGCATTGGGCCACAATTCCAAATAACCTATAGCAACATCGTATTGTTTGTCTAGCTTGCGGGAGGTCCCGGCCTTGACAAATGCCACTGCCTGCTCGTTCAGTCCCAGTCTTCTGTTATATCTGATTTCATAATAGATAGCCTTGAGCAGGGTCCCATTCAGAACTGATATGATTATTTTTTTCAGTCGGGCCCCGATCCTGTCATCAGCATATTTGTCAGCCTGCGGCAAAATATTGACTGCCTGCGGCACCTCCCCCAGAAGTTCACCCTGTTTTCTGTAAAGTATGAGGTCCACTTCGTATTGCGAATAATCCAGTGCATTTAATAAGGAGATCAAGCTGGTGGTGCTCCCTCCTACCATCATCTCGGGATAGGCAAAGAGCAGGCTCTTTTTGGATAGAGTCATCTTAGCCTCACCATCCCTCGATTGCTGAATGTTCATCAAACGCTGGAGCTTCCTCCAGGTTGGCGATTCCGCTCAAGAGGCAGAACATTAGAAAGCCCTCCGGTATATGATATGGCTCCAGGGCAAGACCATAAACACATAAAAACCAGAACATAATCAGGAATGGCTGGTAGAGGTTCCCCTTCAGGGGCAGATAGATCCGGATCAGATAAGCACAGTAGAGCAGAAAGCCAACCAGGCCAAAACCAAAAATAATGCTCACATAAGTGTTGTGCGCCTGCATGCCCAGTCCGAAATACCCGGCGGTCAGATATCCATTTCCGAACAGTATTGTCAATATGTCAGACTTCACCAGGGTTTCCAGCAGTGCACTCTGAATTTCCAGCCTGCCCCCGGCCGAAGAAGTAGTCACTGCCTGGAACCTTGTCAGTACTGGCTCAAAATATCCGTACTGCTCCAGCACAAAACCCATTAGGGTGATGCCCAGCAGGGTCTGAACAACCGTTTTGGCTCTTCGGAAATTATATAAAAGATAAAGGGCCCCCAAGATTCCCAGGATAATGAAGGAGGTCCGGGAGGCAAAATATGACATGGTGATTATACCCAAAATACCCGTTGCCAGCAACAACACGCGCAGGATGAAATTAATATGTTGGCCATAGACTGCAAAGCAGACCGCTATGGCTGTGACCCCCACCAGGATAAAGAAGGCTGCATAATTGGGATCCAGGTTTACCGAGCCTCTGTATAACTCGGTCTTTTCCATCAGCATGGGCAAAACATTGACACAGAACACCCCCGTGACCAAAATATACGAGGTGAGCACTATCCTCAAGTCATTATCCTCCTGGATAAAAAGCGGCCACAAAACGTAAGCGGTACACATCCACCACAGGTCATTGTCATACCAAGTGGGCAATACGGCCCAGGCATAGGAAAGAAATATGAAAAGAACAAAAATAACCGTCACCAATTCGATCTTGTAGCTTCGTTTGAGAATAATCAGGCCATAGGCAAAGAATATGAGTGCGAACACAATACATATCCTCGAATTCAAGGTATAAAAGAGTGGAGAGGATTCCATATATCCTCCAAACATCCGGCTGGGCAGGATATTCAGGAAAATATACGCCACTATCATCATTACCGGGCGGCTGCGGTAAATGACAAAGATCCCGCCCAGCAGAGCGGTCTGCAGAAGAATGCTGCGCGAATTACTGTAGGACAAAGAATTGATCGTAGCCCCCAGCAGGGCCAAGGCGATAATTGCCATCCAATCATGACTGGGCATAAATTGGCTGCGCCCGCTGTTCGCATCTATTGTCTCGACCGCGTAGTTCATACTAGAATCCATCCTTAACCTATCTATGTCTGCTGCTCCCCTAAGCAGGCCTACTGGGTTGTCTCAATCTCCCGCCGGGTTGCAGCCAGCAATAATGCCAGTGTTATCAACAAATTTACCGTTTGCCCTGCCAGATACGGCAGAAAGATATACGTAAAACTCATTCCCCTTGCCAGGAGCAGATACATACCGGCTATCCCCACCATAAAACCGGGGACAGTTGCCAGCATATTATGGATCATGTTTTTGTATACCACAAATACATATTTAATGCTGTGCACCGTCATTACTGGAACCACGAGCAGGGCTATGCCAATTGCGGGAATGGCCTCTGCATATTTGGGCAACAACCAGGAAATTATATCGTCCAGCAGAAGCCA
>CAZYGL010000131.1:0-5040 GCA_964647335.1 uncultured Syntrophomonas sp.
CGGTCAGGCAGAACTCCGCTTATCTGATGTGTATTACGGAATTGCCCTGCAGCTCATCATATATATGCAAGCCCTGCTAAACAGCCGCAGAGAATCTGATGCCAAAGACGTGAAACCTGGAGGTATTTTCTATTTCCATATCGATGATCCCATGGTCGATAGCAAGGACCGTCTCCAGGAGCTGATCGAAATGGAGATAGCCAAACAATTCAAATTGAAAGGTATAGTTCTCAAGGATGTAGAGATAGTGAGAAAGATGGACTGCCTTTTGGCAGCTACGGGCAATACTGATATACTTCCGGTGGCGATAAACGGCAGCGGTGATTTTAGCAAAAGATCTGCGGTCTTGGCGGAATCCCAATTCTATGCCTTGCTCAGCCACGTGGAGGGATTGCTAAGGAAAATAGGGGGTGAGATCATGAATGGAAAAGTTAGGATCGAACCCATCAGGAATCGCGGGCAAATCGCTTGCAGCTACTGCAGTTTCGGAGCTATATGCCAGTTTGATCGCAGCCTGTCTGATAATAACTATCGCGTGCTGAGGCCGCTGGATGACGAAGAAGTCTTGAAAAGGTTAGAAGGGGGCATCAGGAATGCCTGATTGGACCGGCGATCAGTTGTCGGCTATAGAAGACCGCAATCATAATCTGCTGGTGTCTGCTGCCGCAGGGGCTGGCAAGACTGCTGTGCTGGTAGAGCGAATCGTTCGCCTGGTATTGGATGACGGAATAGATTTAGACCGGATGCTGATCGTTACTTTTACCCAGGCAGCCGCCGGAGAGATGCGCTCACGTATAAGTGGTCGGCTGCTTGAGGAAATGGACTGCAACCTGGATAAACAGAGCTACCTGCTGGAACAGCTCAGCCTGCTCAACCGTGCAACCATCAGCACCCTGCATTCCTTTTGTCTTGAAGTGGTGAAAAAAAACTTTCACCTGGTGGACATAGATCCCAACTTCAGGGTAGGTGACCAAACCGAGTGTGCCCTAGTCAAACTCGATGTCCTGGAGGAACTGATGGAAGAGGAATATGCGTCTGGTGAACCGGAATTTCTCCGCTTGGTAGAGATGTTCGGCACCAGCAAAGATGATCAGCCCCTCCAAGACCTGATCCTGCGCACCTACGAATTTGTCCAGAGCCAGCCGGAACCCCTGGCATGGCTCAGGAATCAGGTCGATAAATTCGCCCAAGCAGGAGAGGATCTGCACGAGTGTCCCTGGATTGCGGAATTGCGGCAGCAGCTGGGCGGAGAATTGTCCGGCCTCGCAGCTGTTTTCCAAGCAGCTAGGGAGACAGCTTTGCAACCAGGGGGGCCCGGTGCCTACCTGCAGGCGCTGAACCGGGACCTGGAGACGGTCGAAAAGCTCAACCAAAAGCTCTCGGCGGGAATAGATGATTTCTATGATCAATTGGAGCTTCTCCAATTTACCAAGCTTGTCCCAGCTGGCAAGGATACTGATCAGCATTTAAGAGACGAAGCAAAAAGCTTGCGTGAGCAGGGCAAGAAACTGCTCCGGGACATAAAGGAATCTTATTTTTTCCAGAGCCCGGCTGATTTCTCCCGGGACATGGCGGAGATGCACCTCTCCATGGAGTACCTCTATTGTCTGGTAGCCAAGTTTTCTTCACTTTACCGCCAGGATAAAGCTGAACGAGGCATTTTGGACTTCAACGACCTTGAGCACCTGGCCCTCCGGATACTTGCGGACATAAGGGCAGCCAGCTCATACCAGCAGAGATATACCTATATCTTCGTTGATGAGTATCAAGACAGCAATCTAGTCCAGGAAACCATCCTGGATCGGATCAGATCGGGAGACAACCTCTTCCTGGTAGGAGATGTCAAACAGAGCATTTACCGATTTCGGCTGGCTGATCCGGACCTGTTCATGCACAAGCACAGAACCTACCCAAAGGACGGGAACAGTGCAGACAAACGAATCGACCTGCTCAAAAACTTCCGCAGCCGGCCGGAAATCATCAGCGGGATAAACCATATCTTCTCCAAGATAATGTCCAAGGAAATGGGGGAGATAGAATACGATCGGGAATCCTGGCTTTGTCCGGGCATTGAATTGCCGGAGGGTATCAGGGAAGAAATCACACCTCCTGCCCTGGAGCTTCTGCTCATAGATCAGCAGGCTACCGGAGAAGAAGACCATGAGGAAGACGGAGAAGACAACCTGGCTGAAATATCCAATGTGGAAGTTGAGGCGCTTCAGGCTGCGAGTTCGATCCAGCAATTACGCGGGCAGTCCTTCTATGACACCAAGCTGGGAAGCTGTCGCCCCCTGCAGTACCGGGATATGGTGGTTTTAATGCGGGCTACGCGTTCCCAGGCCGAGGTCTATTACGATACGCTTACGGCAGCTGGCATACCGGTGTATGCAGACGTTGACCGGGGCTACTTCCAGGCCTTGGAGATCAACATCTTTATCAATCTGCTGAAACTAATCGATAACAAACGCCAGGACATTCCGCTGCTCAGTGTCCTCAGATCTCCCATCGGCGGATTTTCTCTGGATGACCTCATTGCTGTCCGCTCAAACCGACCAAATACAACCTTTTTCGAAGCGCTTGAATCGTACGTGGAGGAACACAGTGATGAGCTAGGGTGCCGGCTGCAGGAGTTTATCCGCCGCCTGCGCACGTGGAAAGAAGAGTCCAGGATCATGGAAATCGACGAATTAATTTGGATGCTCATGCTGGATACCGGTTATTATCATTATGTTGGAGCCATGCCCGGGGGGCAGCAGCGGCAGGCAAATCTCCGCATACTCTTGGAGCGGGCTGGGCAATTCCAGACTACCGCCTGGAGAGGTTTGTTCCACTTCCTGCAATTCATAGCCAAAGTGGAAGCTGGCAGCAGCGATATGGGGATGGCCAAGATCCTGGGGGAAAATGAAGATGTAGTCAGGATAATGAGTATACACAAGAGCAAAGGCCTTGAGTTCCCAGTGGTCATAGTTGCTGGATTGGGGCGCAATTTCAACACCCGCGATACCAGCGCCCCGGTTCTATTTCACAAAGACCTGGGCCTTGGCCCCCGCTATATCAATCCTGAACTGCGCACAGCCAGAGATACCCTGGCCAGGATTACCATGAAAAATGCTATTCGACTGGAGAGCCTGGCGGAAGAGATGCGGATACTGTATGTGGCTTGTACCCGTCCCCGGGATCGGCTCATCCTCTTGGGTTCAGTCAGAAACCTGGAGCGCCAGGTAAATAAGTGGAGCAGAGCCATTAATCCTTTTCAGCTCTCCAGAGCCCGTTCTTTTCTCGATTGGTTGGGCCCGGTCGTTTTACGCCACCCTGGCGGGGAAAAACTGAGAGAGTTGATCTGCTGGAACCCTGCCAATCCTGCTGAAGAGGTCCCGAATTTTAACTGGCGATTGCAGATCATTAACCGCAGACAACTGACCGGGGCGGAGTCATTTGCAGCCGGAACGAACCTGGCAGGCGATGGGTATATAGAGCTGCCAGCCGCATCTCCCCAGCAGGAACTGATCTGGTCCCGTTTAAACTGGGAATATCCCTACCCTGAAGCAGCTCATATACCGTCCAAGATTTCGGTCAGTCAGCTCAAAGAAGTCTACGCTGTTGGTCTTGACCGGGCCAACCAAATTGCCGGGGAAATTACCCCCCAGCCAGGTTTCATGAACGAATCCGGGCAATTAAGCTTCAGTGGGGCCACCCGGGGGAGCATCGTGCACACCGTCATGCAGCATCTCGACCTGGATCGGATCAGATCTGCAGCTGATGTGCAGGCCCAGCTGGAGGAACTGGTAGCCAGGGAAATATTGCGTCCGGAAGAGACCCAAGCGATAGAACCCAATAAAATTATGAATTTCTTCAACTCTGACCTGGGCAGGCGCCTTTTGCATTCCCCCCGCACTTACCGGGAAGTGCCTTTTAATCTGGTATTCAAAGCCGGGCGCGTATTTGCCGGTCTGGAGACCAGCGAAGAAGAACTGCTGCTCCAGGGTATCATTGACCTCTGTTTCCACGAAGATGGACAGATGATTTTGGTAGATTATAAAACCGATCGCGTGACACCGCAGAACCGGCCGGAGATAATCGAACGGTACAGGATACAGTTGTCGGTCTACAGGGAGGCCCTGGAAAAAATCAAAATGATGCCAGTCAAAGAGAGTTATATATATCTGTTCGACAGCGAAGAAGCGGTGAAGATTGACTAGAGTTCCTTCCGATTTGTATTTCACGGAGGGATTCTTGATTTAAAAGTTCGAAAATCTTTGGGGAAAATACTGATTAAGCGTATGATTATGGCATAAATAAATATTTATAAGTGCTGATCAACTACAAATTGGACTAATGGATATCAAGCCCAGCCCATCAGCTTAATGACTTTAAATGGCAGCGAAAGGTGATTAACATCTAGCCATGCGCGTTGAAAGGGGAGAGCCAAGTGAAAGAGCAGGATATAGAACGCATTCTGAAACAGATTGAATCCTGGATGATGATGACCTGTGAGAGCTGTGCCATGCCCGACAAAATCAGGCCGCTGCTGGAGAAAATCAGGAAAATACTGGAGAGCGAGGCAGAGCAGGATAAAGACACTGCCAGACAGAGCAGGATAGGCGATTAACCTGGGGACATAGAGGACCGATAATGGTAAAATGGAATTAGATACCATGCTGAGCTGAAGACGCAGACCAATCCGGATAAAAGGAGGGGCCTTATGTCGGGTAATCGTAAGATTGTTGATTACCAGCAGGAGCTGGCGGATATCATCGAATCATTGCCGGATGCGACTTTGGTTATCGACAAAAACGGCAAAATATTATTCTGGAACCGTGAGATGGCTAGACTCACGGGATATGCATCGGAGGATATGGTTGGCCAGGGCAATTATGAATATGCCCTGGCTTTTTACGGTGTTAGACGGCCTATTCTGGTGGATATGATAGTTGATCCCAAGGTGAAATTTGACCAGGAATACGTATATATCCACAGGGATGGCGAAATACTTACCACCGAAACTACCATCGGCAGACTGCAGGGCCGGGAGAGGGTCCT
>CAZYGL010000132.1:0-5027 GCA_964647335.1 uncultured Syntrophomonas sp.
GCACTGCCCGGTTTCGTCCGAAGATTCGCTTGGAGGAGAATTATGCAAAGTCCGTCCCTGACCAAACAGAATATGGGGACAGTGATAATAACCTCCGTCGGCATGATAGGCCAGATTAATGGTTGGGTGATTCCGGTAAGCATACATCCCCTTTGCTTCGCGGTTGGATCGATCGTTAAAAAACCGGGGGTGAAGAACGACCACATCGAGATACGCGAGTATCTCTACATGACCATATTGGTCGATCATGATGTTATTGACGGTGCACCGGCAATAAGAGCTTTGTCCCACCTTGCCTGGCTGGTGGAACAAGGCTGGGGATTGGCAGCAACCAGGTAGTTCGTTTACTTCCATATCTGTATATCCAATAACTTCCTTTTTCTAATCACACTCCATAATCCTGCACACCGGTTTCATGCAGATCGTAGTCGCTGATGTCAGCCTGTTGTAATAGTTTCCGTTCTGCTTTCTGGGCAATTATCCTGGTTCAGAAGCTGCGCAGCATGGTGGTGGTGCTGGTCTGCCAGCGGGGGTAATCGATGTCGGTAGGAAAGACCAACAAGGTATAAAGATCATCCAAGAGCACTATTTTGACCTTTTCGCCCATACGAACAGTCTCATCAGCAGGGAGTGCATCGAAATCCATAGTCTTGACCTGTTCCACATGGGTCTTGGTTATGATTTCCCCCACAGAGAAAGTCGCGTAATCCTCAGCACTGATCTGCAATTTCCCCCGAAACTGGCCGTCATTGCCGGTCGAGCGGAGTGCCGCTCCTGCCAGGGCGCCGATGATGCCCCGCCCGCTCCCGCTCAATTCCAGCAGGTACACGCCTGATTTGCCGGCGAAAACCAGTGCCGCATCTTTGCTGACCAATTCCTCCTTGACCCGATAAGCGTAGGCTACCAGTTCATCATAATCTGACATTCGGTCTGGTATAATCACGGCCAGCCCGGTATTGGAGTCAGGTGTGACCAGCTTTTTAACCATGTTGGCCGCATAATCGATAAAGGATTCCAGGTGTTCGTCCTTGATATCGGCCGAAAAACTGCGGGCGGTATTGTGTTTTTTGCACCCAGTACTGGGATGGGGATAGAGCCGGTGCCGGCTGGGGATTTTGGCCTGGCCCCAACCTTTGCTCTCAATGGCCTTGACCAATAAAGAGGCGGTTTCGCCGGCCTTGTATCCATCCAACTGCCGGACATCATCTATCCCGACATATATTTTCATTTAGAGCCACCTCTGTTAAATTCCAGCGTTAAAGGACACCGATGCACTCAATAATTTACTATGTGCTTGTTGGTGCAGGTGTGCCACTGGTCGCTTTGGCGGAAAACCAAGAGTTTCCTCTTGCCATCAAGTAAAACCGTTTTTATCTTGTTCCCGATAATGATGGTCTCACCGCTGGACAGGGTTTGTCCATCGATTGACTGTATTTCTTCTATCTCGCTGATAGCGAGGATTTCCCCGGCCTGCATGGAGGCGCCGCTTTCCCCCAGCAGAAGCTTGCCCTGGAAACGACCGTCGTTGCCGGTGAGTCGCAGGGCCAGCCCAGCAATAGCCCCAATAATTCCGAGTCCGGTGCCTCCATGCTCGGAGAGATGTACATTGCATTTTTCTGCCGTCCGGTAGGCATCCCGCTTGTTCAGGACCTCCTTTTTGGCTCTTAAGCCGAACTCGATAAGGTGATCAATGCAACTGATATGCTCCTCCACCGCCACACACAGTCCTGGATCGGAGCCAGGTGCACTGCTGACTGATAGAAAATCACCTGCGCAGCGAATTAATTCCTCCAGCGTGTCAGGACTGGAGTCCAGAACAAAGCACATCGAACTGTTGTGAGACGTATAGGGTATGTCTGGATGCAGCAACAGCTGGTGCCGGGTGACTGGTTCCGATTGCCCCCAACCCTTGCTTTTGAAGATGCGGCGGAGTTCGTTGGCAGACTGCCCGGTTGCCCCTATTTCAAGACTGTCGGTATCATCAATAGCTATCAGTATTTTCAATTTGCATACCTCGCTTTTTGGAGTCTTAGGTTGAAAAACCCGGTTTCCTTTCTGAATGGTCTGTTCAATTGCTGGGCATCAACGATTGGCGTCTACTCCCCCCACAATTTGCTTGTACTCTTTACCCTCCATTATTTTCTGCACCTCGGCATCAGTTAATTGATAATGGAAGAATTGCTGGTAGAAAGTCCGGGTTTCCAGATTCATATCAATATCCTTGAAAAGATCCGGATAGATGGTTTTGGCGGTCCAAAGTATTGCCAGCGGAGTTTCCACTGAATAGGGATGCCCCCATCTGGAAACCCCCAGCGGCATGAGGATGAAATTGCCTTTTTGATAGGCAGTCAGGGTGTGGAGTTTGTCTGTGGCTTCAATGTACTGTTTGACATCGGCACCGTTGATGATTATGTACTCCGGATCCAGGACGAAGAATTGTTCCAGGGTTAAGAAGTTTTTGCCAGCTTCACTTCCTTCCCTGGCCACTCCCACATTGTTGATACCAGTGCGGGGCAGCCAATCCGCTGGTAGGGAATCGCGGGTATCAGTCCGGAGCAGTTCGTTGATGGCATGGTAAACGTTCTTCACGTCACTGGCCGGGATATCTGCTACCCTTTCTTCCACGAGCTTAACTACATCCCGGTAATATTGGTTATAGGCTTGGGCTTGTTGTTCATGGCCCATGATTTGCCCGAGAAGCGTCATAGCCTTCTGCTGTTCTTCAACTGTGGTAAAATTGATGGCTACTATCGGCACTCCGAAAATATTGAGCTTTTCCATCATCTTGGTGTCGTTGATGATGTCCGTATAGCAAAAGACTATTTCCGGCGCTGGCTCACGGAACAGTTCTTCGATGTTGAAATTGCCGCTCCCTTTGGGTGTGCGGGCATTTTTTATCTCCGGGAAAATATTGAGGAACATGTAGTCCCGCATGTTGCCTTCAGCCACTGCTACAACCTTATGGCTGTCGCCCAGAATGCCTAGCATATGGGCGGAAACAGCAAATAAGCAGGCTACTCGGTCGGGTTTTTTCGGTACATCAACCACTCGGCCTACACAGTCAGTGACGGTGATACGATCCTTGGCGGGAGATGAAGTTGCTGCCGGCTTGCTCTCCGAGCATCCCGCAGTAAGACTCAGATTGGCTACTACAAGGATTAAGGCTATAATTTTTCTAATTTCCATCCCATTGTCCTCCACTGACAAAATCGTAAGGAACCATATATTTGGATTCCGACAAATGGTCAGTATAACTGATCACTCTAGTCCTAATTTTGAATATGCGGCTCATGTTATCCTCGTTCAAAACCTCCTCAGCTCGACCGGTAGCATAGAAAAATCCATTTTCCATCAGCGCGACCCGAGTGGGAGTCCCCTGGTGTTCCAGGTAAAAAGCGTGGTTGGGAAAATGAGTCGCCATGATTATTGAGATATGGTTTTCCTTCACCAGCCGGGAAATGTACTTAATGACATTCAGTTCGTGTCTGAAATCCAAGTGAGAAGTTGGTTCATCAAAGATGATCAGGTCAGTTTGTTGAGCCAGCGCCCGAGCCAGTTTGACCAGCTGAGCTTCACCGCCGCTAAGGTGATTGAAATTGTGATCGCGGAATCCGTACATACCAACCTTGTTCAGGCTATCAAGGGCCAGTTCTATATCTTCCTGCCCAGGCGAATCAAAAAATGAAGTGTGAGCTGTTCTTCCCATTAGAACCATTTCCAGGCAGGTATACCCGAAGGTATGCTCATGCTTCTGCGGTACATAAGCTACCATCCTCGCAACTTCATCAATCTTCAATTCGCTCATTTTCGATCCACAGATCGAGATTTCCCCCTGTTCTACGGGATTAAGACCCAAGATGCAGTCTAAGATAGTGGTCTTGCCGCAGCCGTTGGGACCGAATATACAAAACACTTCGCCTTTTTCTACTGCAAAGCCAACCCCGTTTAAGATCATTCTGGATCCATCGTATGTATAATTTAGATTCTTGACCTCAATTACAGCCACTACCAACCACCTCCACCCTTGGTCTTTTGCAGGATGTAGATGTAGAACGGACCGCCGATAAGAGCTGTCAAGACACCCAGTGGGATCTCCCCTTCGGTTATGGAACGGCCAATATTGTCCACTATCAGCAGGAAAGTGCTGCCCATAGCCAAGCAGACCGGAAGAAGCACACGGTTATCATTGCCAACAATCATCCTGCCTATGTGAGGTATGACAAGTCCAATCCATCCGATGATGCCGCTCATGCATACCGATCCGGCAGTAGCCAAGGCTGTGCAGGCAATGATCATATTGCGGCACAAGCTGGTATTTACCCCCAGAGTCCTGGCTTCTCGCTCGCCAATGGACAAAAGGTTGATTCTCCACCTGATCAGCATTATCCCAACCACTCCAATTGTTATCGGAATCATAGCCAGCGCCAAGTCGCGGTAATTAGCGCGGGCTAGACTGCCCATCAGCCAAAATGTGATGGTCGGGAGTTGCTCGAAGGGATCAGCCACGTATTTCGTGAAAGATATCAGTGCAGAGAAAATTGCCGATATGATTACCCCGCCCAAAACCAAGGTAACAGTGGGCGAAGTTTTATAAATCCTGGCAGTCAAATAACTTAAGCCAACCGCTATCATCCCGAAGGCAAAAGCCAAGACATATGTCCAGACAATATTATCAAACAGGAGGATGGCCAAGCAGGCCCCGAAACCGGCTCCGGCACTCACTCCCAACAATCCCGAGTCCACAAGCGGATTTCTGAAAACCCCCTGTAAGGCACCACCGCTGACAGCAAGTGCCCCTCCCACCGCCAAAGCCATTAGGGCCCGGGGCATGCGCATATCCCACACCACTGCATGCTTGATAGGTGTGAGCCCCTTGGCCACTTCGTTATGCCCTGACTGGAGAATAGCTATGATCTCTCCGGGAGTTAGCGGATATCGGCCTATGAATAGTGATAGCAAGACTACCAGGATCGGCAGTATTATGCATGATATCCAGCGGGCACATTGGCCTCTCCGTCGGCTACTGA
>CAZYGL010000133.1:0-4962 GCA_964647335.1 uncultured Syntrophomonas sp.
ATGTGCGGTTTTGTCCTCTCGAATTTCGCCTTTGCCATCTTTCTTTCACCTTTCCTTTCTTAAGCTTGCATGGATTATCTTTTTACTGGTGTACCGTATCTTTTGCCTATAATTTCTTTGCTCTTGGACTCAGGTACTTCCGCGTAGTTTCGGATTTCCAGCGAGAAAGTCGCCCGGCCCTGGCTGGCTGAGCGCAGCTGGGTCGCATATCCGAAAGTTTCCGCCAGGGGAACTGTCCCCTTGATGATCCGGCTGTCACGATTTTCCTCAAAACCCAACACCCGGCCCCGGCGGGAGTTAAGGTCTGCGATTACGTCCCCCACATACTCTTCGGGAGATACGATATCTATATTCATTATCGGTTCCAGAAGAACCGCTTGGGCTTTGTTCAGTGCATCCTTGAGCGCCATGTTGGCAGCTACTTTGAATGCCTGCTCGGATGAGTCTACCTCATGGTAGGAACCGCCCACAATCTGGATCTCTATATCATCAACAGGATATCCAGCAAGTATTCCGGCTTGCATTGCTTCCTTGACTCCTATTTCGACCGCCGCTATGAATTCCTTGGGGATGAGTCCAGGCGGAACTTGGTCCACCACTCTGCGGCCCTGCCCCTCGGGCAATGGTTTGACCGCTATTATCACATGGGCGAATTGCCCATGCCCCCCGGTCTGTCTTTCAAACCTGGCTTCGGTTCTTGCTGGAACACTGATGGTTTCCTTGTAGGACACCTGGGGCTTGCCTACGTTGGCGTTCACTTTGAATTCCCGCAAGAGCCGGTCGATGATTATTTCCAAGTGAAGCTCTCCCATGCCGGAGATGATGGTCTGGCCGGTCTCTTTATCATATCTGGTGCGAAAGGTCGGATCTTCCTCCGCCAGACGCCGCAGGCTTTCTCCGATGCGGTCTTGATCAGCCTTGGTTTTAGGTTCTATGGCTACGTCAATGACCGGTTCGGGAAAATCCATGGACTCTAGAATGATGAGCCGATCGGCTGAGCAGAGAGTCTCGCCGGTTACTGTATCCTTCAGTCCCACTCCGGCCAGGATTTCACCCGCTCCAGCTTCCTCCACCTCTTCCCGGTGATTGGCATGCATCTTAAGTATCTTGGTCAGGCGCTCTTTCCTGTCTTTGACGCTGTTGACCACCTGAGTCCCCACCTTAATCTTGCCCGCGTATATCCTGAAATAGGTCAATTTGCCTACATAAGGATCGACTGCGATCTTGAAAGCCAGGGCGCAGAAGGGAGCCGTCAAATCTGCGGGGATGAGGACTTCCTCCCCGGTGGCTGCATCCAATCCCTTCATGGGAGGGATGTCCAGCGGAGAGGGCAGGTAATCGACAACTGCATCCAGCAGCATCTGCACGCCCTTGTTCTTGAAAGACGAACCGCACAATACCGGTACCAGCTGGTTGGCTATAGTTTGCTTTCTCAAAGAACGGTTTATCTCCTCCGCGGAGATGGGTTCTGCCTCCAGGTACTTCTCCATGATCTGGTCATCGTTTTCGGCTAACTTTTCCAGCAGCCTTTCCCGGCTGCCAGCGGCCTCTTTGAGTTCGATCCCGGTCAATTCCCGGGTCTGGAAAGTCTCCCCCGCCACATCCTCGAATACATATGCCTGCAGCTTAACAATATCGATGACCCCTGAGAAGGTGTCCTCTACTCCCAGGGGAATCTGGATGGCTACCGCATTGCTGCCGAGATTTTTGTTGATCATGTCCACGGCGCGGTTGAAATCGGCCCCGATTCGATCCATCTTGTTGATATAAGCGATGCGAGGAACTTCATACCTGTCTGCCTGCCGCCATACCGTTTCCGACTGGGGCTGGACCCCGGCCACCGCATCGAATATGGCAATGGCTCCGTCCAGTATCCTGAGCGACCGCTCCACCTCGGCTGTGAAGTCCACATGCCCGGGTGTGTCGATAATGTTTATGGCACACTCGCGCCAAAAACAAGCAGTAGCCGCCGAGGTTATGGTGATGCCTCTCTCCTGTTCCTGAGTCATCCAATCCATAGTGGCGGTACCTTTGTCTACTTCCCCCATCCTATGAACCCGGCCGGTGTAGAACAATATTCTTTCAGTGGTGGTGGTCTTTCCTGCGTCGATATGGGCCATGATGCCTATATTTCTGATCGCATGCAAATCGGATTTGTCAGCCATCTGACCACTCCTGAAGCCTACCAACGATAATGGGCAAATGCTCTGTTGGCTTCGGCCATCTTGTGAGTATCTTCTTTTTTCTTAACTGCTGCGCCGGCGCCATTGGCGGCATCCATCAATTCTCCCGCCAGGCGTTCTGCCATGGTTTTTTCCCCCCGCTTGCGGGTGTAGTTCACCAGCCAACGGATGGCCAGGGTCTGTCTGCGGTCAGCTCTGACCTCGACCGGCACCTGATAATTGGCACCGCCTACCCGGCGGGCTTTGACTTCCACCAGGGGGGTGATATTCTTCATAGCTTCTTCAAAAACCTGCATAGGCGCCTTGCCAGTTTTGCTCTCAATCCTGTCGAAGGCTTCATAGCAGATTCGTTCCGCTAAACTCTTCTTGCCGTCCCACATAATCTGATTCACCAGTTTGGTGAATATCTTGCTATTGTAGATGGGATCAGGCAAGACATCTCGTTTGGGAACGGAACCTTTTCTAGGCATAGCTTGACTCCCTTCTATTTCTTGACTTTGGGCCGTTTAGTACCGTATTTGGACCTTCCCTGGTTTCTCTTCTGCACTCCGGCCGCATCCAAGGTTCCCCGGATAATATGATATCTAACCCCAGGCAGATCCTTGACCCTGCCACCTCTAATCAGGACCACTGAGTGTTCCTGCAGATTGTGGCCGATGCCCGGGATATAAGAGGTTACCTCTATGCTGTTGGTCAACCGGACCCTGGCGATTTTGCGCAGAGCTGAATTCGGTTTTTTCGGAGTAGTGGTATATACACGGGTACAAACGCCCCGTTTTTGCGGACAGCTTTTTAAGGCTGGTGCTGTTGATTTCTTCTCTTCTTCCTGGCGTCCTTTTCTTACAAGCTGGTTTATCGTTGGCATACCTGCACCTCCTTCCCCGAATATTCAGTCTTTTATAAGGGCCACTGCAGCCGCACCAACATCAATTCCGCAAGCTTTACCCAAATCTTCCATGCTGGCCAGAACTGCGGTCTCTACTTCGTGCTGGCGGCACAATTCCTTAAGCGGTGCAATGACATGGGGTTCTGCATCTTCTGCTAAGACGACCTTGCTGGCTAATCCCTTAATTACCGCCTTCTTGACCTGTTTGCTGCCTATAACCTTCTTGCCGTTGGCGATCTCATCCAGCAACATCACTGTTACCTCCTTATGATCATGGAAGTCGGTTCTGATCAGACGGTACAATATGTTTGGTCGCGCGCCTTAATATTTTAGCATCCAGGCGCGCTCCAGTCAAACAATTTCCCAGCGGGATCTTCCCGTTTTTTAATCTTCGTTATAATATTCCTGATTATCCACCAGGGCAATGTCCCGGTAGATCGAATAACCAGATCCAGCCGGAATGAGCTTGCCGATGATAACATTCTCTTTAAGGCCGATGAGATTGTCGATTTTGCCCTTGATAGCAGCTTCGGTCAGTACCTTGGTGGTCTCCTGGAAAGAAGCTGCCGACAGGAATGAATCGGTATTCAACGAAGCCTTGGTAATGCCCAGGAGCATGGGAGAACATACGGCAGGCAGCCCCCCGCCCTCAATGGCTTTCATATTCTCTTCTTCGAAGTAGGACACATCGATAAAGGCTCCAGGAAGCATGGAAGTATCGCCCGAATCCTCGATGCGAACTTTTTTAAGCATCTGGCGGATCATAATCTCGATGTGTTTGTCGCTGATATCTACTCCCTGGGAGCGGTACACCTTCTGGACCTCCTGCAGAACATACCTCTGTACGGCCTGCAGCCCCTGGGTGCGGAGAATATCGTGGGGATTAAGCGGCCCTTCAGTAAGTGCATCGCCTATTTCCACCATGTCCCCCTCCCGAATCCTTAGGCGGGATCCATAGTGCACCGGGTAGGCTCCAACCACTTCGCCATTTTCGTCCAGGATCTCAACTTCCCGTCGCCCTTTATTCTCAGCAAAACGGACCTGCCCGGAGGCTTCAGACACAACTGCCTGTCCTTTGGGTTTACGGACTTCGAATAATTCCTCTACCCGGGGCAAACCACGGGTAATATCTTCACCAGCCACACCCCCGGTGTGGAAGGTACGCATGGTCAGCTGGGTCCCCGGCTCGCCTATGGACTGGGCGGCAAGTATACCTACTGCTTCTCCGATTTCAACATCGTAGCCAGTAGCCAAATTGCGTCCGTAACATTTCTTGCACACCCCATATCTGGTCTTGCAGGTCAGGGTGGTCCTTATCTTGACTCTTTCGATACCCAGGCGCTGGATCTCATAGCCGATGTCATCGTCTATCATCTGGTTTTCTTCTACCAGCACTTCCCCGGTTACCGGGTGTAATATGGTGTCAACCGAGACCCGGCCGATTATGCGCTGATGCAGCGGTTCAATCAGCTGGGAGCCCTCCATGATCTTTTCTACCCAGATGCCTTCCACAGATTCACAGTCATCTTCCCGGACGATCACGTCCTGGGATACGTCCACCAGCCTGCGGGTCAGGTATCCAGAGTCTGCGGTTCGCAGGGCTGTATCCGCCAGGCCCTTGCGGGCGCCGTGGGTGGAGATGAAATATTCCAGAACCGTCAAGCCCTCACGGAAATTGGCCTTGATCGGCAAGTCGATAATTTTTCCGGAGGGATCGGCCATCAACCCGCGCATGCCAGCCAGCTGCCTGATCTGCTGGAAATTACCCCTGGCTCCGGATGTGGCCATCATATAAACAGGATTGGCTTCATCCAGGTGTGCCTTCAAAGCATCGGTAACATCATCGGTAGCCTGGCTCCAAATTTCCACTACCTGGTTATGGCGCTCATCCTC
>CAZYGL010000134.1:0-4947 GCA_964647335.1 uncultured Syntrophomonas sp.
AGGGATATGGTTTTTGCCAAGGTGCAACAAGAAGCCACGATCAAGAATGAGATGACGACCAGGGAAGACAACCTTAACAGGTCCCGGGACAAAAGGGAAAGACTGCTGATAAGGCTGGCAGAACTTCAGCTTCAGGCCGAGAACCTGCAGAAAAGCAGAGCGGAAATGGCTGTGCAAAGCCAGGAACTTGAGGCCAAACGGGATATAGAGCAGAAGCTGGCAGACGAGGCGCAAATTCAGAAAGATGACTGCCTGCAAGCTATACAAGGCATAGAAGACGAGTATAGGCAGATCGACCGGGAGATCCATAACCGCGAACACCGGCAGAATGTTCTCGCCGATTTACGCGCCAGTTACGTAGGCTTTTCCGAACCGGTAAAAAATCTTTATAAGGCCTGTGAGCAAGGTGAACCCAGACTGCAGGGATTGATCGGTGCTGTAGCCGACTTGATAGAAGTTCCGGCGGGCATGGAGCTGGCTTTCGGCCTGGCCTTGGGCCGAGGAATGGAAAACGTGATCATGGAGAGTGCTGCTGCCGCTAAATCAGCCATTGCTTACCTCAAAGAGCATTCCCTGGGGCGTGTCACTTTCCTGCCCCTCGACCTTTTAAGGGTTAAACCGGCCCCTCTCCGCAACAAGGAAATGGTCTGTGCAAAACCTGGAGTAATAGGGATAGGAGCCGATCTGGTCCGTTGTGAAAGTCGCTTAGCCCGAGCTATGGAATATTTGTTGGGAAGGGTAGTCGTGGTGCAGGACCTGGAATGTGCATTAAACATATTCCAAACCATAGATTTCCCGTGGCGGATTGTGACCTTGGAAGGAGACATAATAAATCCCAGCGGTGCCATGACATCGGGCCGAGGCGGAGGAGATACAGCCGGACCCTTGCGGCGCAAACAGGAAGAGAAAAATATAAAACGCGAACTGCAGCAATGGTTCAAGGTCAGGGAGTCCAATCGAGAAAAAGCATTGCGCCAGCAGCAGCAGGCCCTTGAACTGGAGCAAATCCTGACCAAGCGGCGTAACCGCCTGGCGGAAACGGAATTTCAGCTAAAAATCGTAAATGATGAAAACGATCGGCTGAGATTGGCCCAGGAGAATTCCGCCGTGGAAGAAAACCGCTACCAGTTGGAGATAGCTGACCTGGATTACAGTATCAGGCAAATCCAGGATGAACATATTCAGTTGAAAGAAGCTCACCAGTCGCTGCGGGCTGAAAGCCAGGCTCTGAACCAGCGAATCGAGAGCTTCAAGGTTGTTTTGACTGAATGCCGCCATGATCTGGCAGTTAAGCAGGAAAGGCACAGCTCCTACCAGGAGCAGCTGCTCATGAAGCGGAGGGAACTGGACACGCTGGAGCAACATATGGGCCAATTTGAACAGATAATAAGGTCATATGAACAGTCTCATGGAGAAGCCAAGGCATTGATAGAAGGGCTTGAGCAAGATATAAAGGACCAGATAGCTTTGATAAACGCGACCCATGAACGTGTCGCCTTGAAAGAACTTGAGCTGAGTAAATGCCGGCAGGAAATGGCACTAGTTCAGGAGGATATAGCTGCTATCAGCGAGACTATCGAAAGAGACCGGGCCGATTACGGGCCTGTTCAGGCCCGGGCAGAGGAGCAGAGGCAGCAGATGGTTGCGGTGGAAATAAAAAAAGTACGCCTGGACACGGAAATAGAGGCGCTCAATAATCAGTGGCAGGAGAAATTCCCGGACCAAAACCGGGAGCAGCCATTCGAAAACCTGACCAGCCGTCAAATCAGAGATTATCGGGGAAGGATACCTGTTTTGCGGGAGCAGATTGACTTGCTGGGGCCGATTGATATTGAATCCATAAAAGACTATGATGAAGTTGAGTCGCGCTATGAATTCATCCGCTCGCAGACAGAAGACCTGACCATGGCCAAGGCTTCTCTGGTGAACCTGCTTGAGGAGACCGAAAAAATAATGGCTGAAAATTTTGCTCAATTTCTGAACCTGGCCCGGGTAAGTTTTCACAACACCTTCGTGGAGATATTTGGTGGCGGGGAAGCCAGGCTGGATGTGGATCTGGACAGGGACTTGAATGCCGGGGTGGACATCGAGGTCAAAATGCCAGGGAAACGCAGCCAGGCTCTCAACCTATTGTCTGGGGGAGAGCGAGCATTGACCTGTATCGCCTTCATATTCGCCTTGCTGAGGTTGAAACCGGCGCCCTTTTGTTTGCTGGATGAAATAGATGCCTCTCTGGATGAAACCAATCTTGACAGGTTTGCTGATTTTTTGCGGGGCATGGCCAGAGAAACTCAGTTCATAGTGATCACTCATCGCCAGACAACCATTGCCTGCGGCAACAATATCTACGGGATTACCATGCCCCAGGAAGGAATTTCATCCATATTGTCGATTCCCGGTGAAAAAAGGCAGGTACGGGCAGGCTGAAGCGGCAAACCTGAAGGCAAATCGCGCTAGATCATTATCATGTAGAAAGCAGGTCAATATGCATGGCATTGTTTGATAAATTTAAATGGGGGAAAAAGGACCAAGTTGCAGGGCAGGAGATATTGGACATTGCTGCCGGCGAAGAGGTCGAGGCACAGCCAGCTGAACACCCGGCCACTGCAGAACCAGCTGGTACAGTCGAAAATGCAGTCCCCGAATATTTGGAACCAGCTGCAGATTTGAGCGGGGACCGGAAAAAAGCCAAAGAAGGGCTGATGGAACGGTTCAAGATTGGGCTTAGCAAGACCCGCAAAAACATCGGGGATAAGATCGACAATCTGATTAAAAGCAGCCGCAAGCTGGATGATGATTTTTTTGAAGAATTGGAAGACATATTGATTCAAGCCGATGTCGGCATGAAGACTTCCCTGGAGCTTGTGGCCAAGATCAAGGCTGCTGCAGCCAAACGCAAGATTGGTGACCCGGCTGAGGTTACAGCACTGATCCAGGAAGAGATTGCGGCACTCCTGGGTGAAACCCCCGCACCGCTGAATCTGGAGCTGGGCGCGCCGGCAGTGATCCTGGTGGTGGGGGTCAATGGTGCAGGTAAGACAACATCGATTGCTAAATTGGCATATCGATTCAGGAACGAGAACAAACTGGTATTACTGGCTGCGGGTGATACCTTCAGAGCAGCAGCCATTGATCAGCTTCAGATATGGGCAGACCGGATCGGGGTGGAACTTATCAAGCACCAGGAGGGATCCGATCCTGGAGCGGTGGTGTATGATGCTATTAATGCAGCCCGTGCCCGCCAGGCCGATATTTTGATAATAGACACAGCCGGTAGACTGCAAAATAAGACCAACCTAATGAAGGAAATTGGCAAAGTCAGGAAAGTAATCGAACGGGAGTTGCCTGGTGCTCCCCATGAGGTTCTGTTGGTCTTGGATGCTACTACCGGTCAGAATGCTATCAGTCAAGCCAAATTATTCGGCGAAGCGACCGGAGTGAGCGGGATAATCCTTACCAAGCTTGATGGCACTGCTAAAGGCGGTATTGTAATCGCTGTTGCCAAAGAACTGGACATTCCTGTGAAACTGGTTGGTATCGGTGAAACCCTGGAGGATCTGCGGGATTTTTCACCGGATGTTTTCGCCCAGGCACTATTGGCAAAATAAGGATCGAAAGGTAGGTTGAATAAATGCCAAGAATAGCTTTCATCGGAGGAACTGGATTATACAGCCCCAAACTGCTGGACGATGTACGGGAGTTCGCCGAAATGACCAAATACGGTGAAGTAAGGGGAATGGTCGGTAAATACGTGGGCGAAGAGATAGCCTTTATCCCCCGCCATGGGGCCAAGCATTCCATCCCTCCGCATCTTATCAATTATCGGGCTAATATAAAGGCTTTGCAGCAGATGGGAGTCGACACCATCATTGCTACAGCTGCGGTAGGCTCACTGCATTTTGACCGCAAACCGGGGGAATACGTACTGGCTGACCAGTTCATAGATTTTACCAAGATGCGCAAGAGCAGTTTTTTCGAGGGCGGTGAAGAAGGCGTCATCCATTGTGACATGACTGTGCCCTATTGTCCTGAGGTCAGGGCTGCTATTAAGCGGGCTGGAGACGAAAAGGGCTTGACTGTATACGATGGCGGTACGTATGTATGTACCGAGGGTCCGCGTTTTGAGACCGCAGCTGAGATAGAAATGTTCAAATATATGGGTGGCCATCTGGTCGGTATGACCAGTGTGCCCGAAGTGTGCCTGGCCCGGGAAGTCGGTATATGTTACGCCAATGTCTGCATCATTACCAATTATGCGGCAGGGATTTCACCCCATATCCTCAACCATGTTGAAGTGGTGGAGATGATGAAGAATAGTGTCAATGAGGTGCGCTACCTTGTTTTAGAAAGTACCAAATACCTGGAAGCGCAGAGAAAATGTGATTGCAAGGCCATTTTGAACGAGACGGGGATGAGTTGAAAATGATCCGCACCATCTATTACGAAGCGCCAAATGTATATATTCTGGATCAAAACCAGCTGCCTGGCAGGTTAGAGTATGAAGCTGTAACCGATTATAATGCCATGGCCCATGCCATTATTTCCCTCAAGGTCAGGGGAGCTCCGCTGATCGGGGTATCGGCTGCATTCGGTTTAGCCCTGGCGGTGCGAAACTTTGCAGGCTCAAGGGCAAGCCTGGAATCATATTACAGCCAGGCCGAGCTAGTCTTGTCAAGAACTCGCCCGACCGCGGTGAATTTATTCTGGGCAATCGCCAGGATGCGCAAAATTTTTGATTCTTTCAAGCATGATGATTTAGGTTTTTTGGCCGAGATGATGATCGGTGAAGCCCAGGAAATGTGCGCGGAAGATGTGGCTGTCAATAAGCGTATTGGCAAACATGGACAGGAGTTGCTGCCTGCCCGGGCCAGGATTTTGACCCATTGCAACGCCGGAGCTTTGGCCACCTGCGGCTATGGGACGGCTTTAGGCGTAGTCAGGGCTCTT
>CAZYGL010000135.1:0-4938 GCA_964647335.1 uncultured Syntrophomonas sp.
CACCGGATCCTGCCCAAAGGCTCGCGGGCTCTACCGCCGATAGGGAATTTCACCCTGCCCCGAAGAAAGGTATCAAATGATTAAATTTAGATAATCTTAGCATCAACCGTATTGCCGGTCAATAGCATTCCCCTAGTTGGATGATCCCTTTAAAGTCTCATCGATCACCTGTTTTACTTCCGGGGTCATTATGCCTCCGGCAAATTTGGGCTGCCCATTGATGAGGGTTATCGGGTACGGGTATCCCATCTGCAGCACCTGGTTCATAACCGGATAATCAGCCAGTCCTACCTGGTCAACATTAACATACTTGACTTCCACTTTGTCTCCATAGGCTTGTTTTAAATCTTCACTCATTTTGGCAGTTAATTCGGCGTAGTCCATAGTTGTACCACAACTAGCTGCAGAAGCGCAGTCACTGGAGCAGTTTCAACCACCTGAAAAAGTCTGAGTGCCTTGGAGCACCTCCACTAAGATAACCTTATTCTCTTCGGACATTTTCGTTCTCCTCTCGATAAATACACTTTAGCCGCAGACTCAACATGATCTCAACCTGCATGATAACAATAACCCCGGCAAAAAACAATGAATCTTCCGGTTTGGACCGCCAATATTAAGCCTTCTTATTCATTATATGAATTTAACTTAACTGTGGCTCTGGATAGCTGATTCCATGGGTATCAACTGTGACTTTTTTCATGCGCTGGTCCTGGTTGGGTTTATCACTACGGTTGCGAGGTGCCCCGGCAATAGCGTCAACAGTATCTATGCCTTGAATTACCTTGCCAAAAGCTGCATATTGTCCATCCAGATAGAATGAGTCCTGATGCATAATGAAGAACTGGGAACCAGCCGAGTCAGGAACCATGGTACGTGCCATGGAGATAACGCCCCGCTCATGCTTAAGCGGATTGGCAAA
Source organism: uncultured Syntrophomonas sp. (assembly GCA_964647335.1). Classification (GTDB taxonomy): domain Bacteria; phylum Bacillota; class Syntrophomonadia; order Syntrophomonadales; family Syntrophomonadaceae; genus PHAA01. The sequence continues at coordinate 920 of CAZYGL010000135.1, forward strand.
TCCATTCTGGGAAAATTCTCCTTTGATCGTATAACCAGGGCCACCCATTCCTGTTCCCTGGGGATCACCACCCTGGATCATGAAACCAGGGATAACCCGGTGAAAAATCACCCCATCGTAGTAAGCTTTGTTGATCAAGGAAATAAAGTTGTTCACTGTATTGGGGGCAATATCGGGATAGAGTTCCACCAAGATTTTTTTCCCGTCTTCCATTTCGATTGTAACAATGGGTAATTGGCTCATAATTTCATTCCTTTCCGCAACGAATAATGATTTTAGTTCAGACCAACTCGTCCCGGGGAAGTGCGCCCACATTTCATTCACTGTCTTTCATATATACTTGCTGCGAGATGATCTATCAGGTTGACACTCCAGGGAAACGGTTATAAAATAGTAGCACCATTGTTATAACTATTTATTATATACACATATTTTCTTGTCTGTCAAGTTGTTATTTGTGCATAGGATTGGATGAAGGAGGATCATTTATTGGACGTGCCGGCACTGGTCAATCAGATAAACCTACTTCAATTAGAGGTCTCAAAGAACTACCTCATGGAATCAAACCAAATTTCAGAAGGATTTGGAATTCAATTAACCGCTGCTGGTGCAGAGGAGATAATCAATGCACGTAATGAAAACTTGCTTGAGCTTGGCAGAGTTGACACTGATCTAAGCATCGTAAAAAAATTCATTCTGACTTTCTGTTCATCGCCCTATGTCGACAATGCTTCATTTGTCGGCACTATCAATGATTTGTTGCATGCCTTTTACTTTTTCAAGAATCAATCCAAGGACATGATAGGTGATGATGACCTAATCGCATTGATGCAGTTCTATTTCAATGACTCCTGCGGCGGAAGCGTGGATTTACTTCGCGAACGGGAATTATCGGCTTTTATAAGGATCTTTCTCCGAGCCCATCGAGAATTCGGCTTCAGGAAGGGAGGAAATGAATGATTCATGAAACAATAGACGGTTGGCAACCTTCCATCGTTGCACCCAACTCACCTGTCTATGAGTACCTTATTCTCGAACTCCTTGCTAAGGGTCAACAATCCCGAGTCCTAACCGCCTCTGCCGCACAAAATATACAGTCCGAGATTGTGATTCTTTTGCAGGACAAAATCAGGCAGTATAATCACTCAGAAAGCAGTTCAGTCAGAGTTGACACCGCGGAATATATTCTCAGGTCTATCCTTTATACTCTGGACCTCGGTCTTATGGACGATCAAAATGACCAGCAGCTTCTATCTAAATTGAATTATTCCCCCGTAATTTCTATTTACCAGCGAGGTTTGGAGGCGCTTGAGGAACAACTTAAAGAGAGTCGGTTCTTGTACCAGCAGTTAACAATGAGCCAACTTGATCACGGCACAGTTGCTTATGAATCGACCATTCTGCAAGCTATTCCTGAGTTCTTCAGCAAATATGACCTGTCTTTTGGCGCCCATGACACAATAACCAGCATAGATTACCCTGTTTACAATGACGACTGCACCGTTTCGGGAATAAGGTATATAAAGCAATACCTACAAAAGCTGGAATTAGAAAATCGATTCTGCCTGGCCTTTTCTCCAACATCAATTAAAAGACTGTTGCAGAGGTATGGCTACATATATGGAATTGACCACCGGGATACCTTGGCTAACATTTCGGAGATAATCCTGGGCAATGGTATTTTCGCACTATTGGCTGGCGATTATCCTGGCAGCTTAAATATCTCTGCCCTGCAATTCAAGATCTTGCGAGATATGTTGCAATCCCAGCAGGAACATGCCATCCACGAACTGATTGAGCGCGCCCAATCAAAGCTTCTTAACCATCTTGGCTTATCCGATGGGAGATATATTGACTATTATGCAGATTTTCCGGCTAACCTGACGCCCAGGATAATTCAGGCACGAGAAAATAACAGCCTAGCTAACATAATCGTTGTAAACTCAATGCCTTCCACTAAGGTTAACCGCCAATTCTTCCAGGGACCGAAATTGGATTCCATGGCATTTTGCACCCTGGTGGAACAATTGCTGCAGTGTTCTGATTGCTCGGCAAAAATAAGCCTAATAAGCAGCCAGGTGAAATCACTTGACGACTTCCTGGACATCCTGGAAGCTGACTGCCTTGATGGACATGATTACCAGACTCTCTTCCAAAACCTTGCCGATCTGGAACTATCATTACTGCTCACAGCTGCTCTGCCTGAAGAAGCAGGTTGCAAGGATTTCGATCAGATCTGCGCAACCTTGGATTCGTGCGACAACCAGCATCAATGGCGCACCAACTTAAAACAATTCCTGACCGAGCTTCCTGTGGAACGGATAAAAGCGGTTAAAAACTTTATCTCCTCTTAAGAATGCCTCTTTGGGAAAAGTGGTAGGCTTCTGTCAGCCACTCCTCCACCGACCTGTCCACATCGCCTGGCCTGCTTACGATAAGGTGGTGAGTCCAACGGTTAGGTTTAGGATTAACTGTCTCTACAACCCGCTCGTGTTTTACCAGCCTGTCCAAGGCGAAGGTCAAAACCAGGCTGCCGATCGGCCGGGAATGCCTGGTGGGTACGGTACTGAACCTGAGGGGCAGCCATACCCAAGCAAATTTATATCTCGTGCCCCAAGAAATCTGGGACTTTTTCACTTCAATCTTGGCGGGACCTATACGGTCTATCAGCTGGGCAATTGCATTGAAGGAATCCAGCTGTTGGGGATAACCGGCAAAAAACCTTGCCACATCACTATTTAAGTTGTTGGTCTCCTCTTCCAATTGCAATCAACTCCCTGCTAACAAATTTAGGGATTGGCGAGCATGCCAATCCCTATAGTCTAACAACAGATTGATTTGTCTAACAGTACACCGATCTGGGAAGCTCTGTAGCCTGTTTGATCCAGTTAGCCACCTGCTGCAACGCTGGTATCTTACGCACATACTTCTTGCCCTGGTTGGCCTCCACCATCTTGGCCCATAGATTCTCAGGTTTTCGCCTGGCCAGTTCCGGTACCGTATCTATTCCCACGGCCTCCAGGAGTTCTGCATAGTATACCCCTACACCTTTGACTCTTAATAAATCAGCCTGCTTGGTCCATTTGAATATCAGCGGAATAGGAATACCTGTTTTTTTCGATAATCGCCTGCGGCCCTTCTGGGTCTTGGCTACCTCCAAGAGATTCTGCACGGAATTAAGCCCAGCATATTTAAGCCGGTACTCGTAGGTTCCTCTAATCCCATCAATAATGCTAAGCTTGGCCATTTACGATCCCTCCTTTCATTCGCTTCGAAAAATATCGATCTGATAAATAACCGGCATAGTCAGTCAGACATTATTTGTTAAAAATGCCGCATGTTAATCGTGTTAGAGTGGATTTCTTGTTTCGAACCTTTTTCTAAGACATGATTTGACGCGCTTTGCTTATCAACTCTGGAGCTTTGGTTCTGATAATCGCTGGAGCTGTAAGAAAGCATCAGTATTTGATGAGTTGGCGATTGATACACTCATAATTATACCATATTCCTCACAAATATCCCCTGACAAAAAGGTACAAATTCAGCCATATTTCGCCGTTCCTGCAGCCCAGTCCTGTAACTAATTCACTTAATACCCACAAATTACAGCTCCCGATGTAACCTCTAAACTGCCATGTTATAATTACCCCAGGAGACAATGTTTATTTGAATTCAGCCCAGCGCTAGCAATCCAATAAAATTACCATGCCAAATATATTTCTGAAGGGGTGACCTTATGTCGGATCTTAAATTGTTAGTCGCCAAGGGCGAAACTGATGTGTTCCTGCTCCCCCAGATGGCCAACCGCCATGGTTTGATAACTGGAGCCACGGGGACGGGCAAAACAATCTCCCTGCAAGTGATGGCGGAGAACTTCAGTTCACTGGGAACACCGGTATTTTTGTCCGATATCAAAGGGGACTTGTCCGGGCTAGCTGCTGCCGGAGGCAACAATCTTAAAATTGAAGAGAGAATCAATTCCCTGGGACTGAGCAATTTCGACTATCATCCCTACCCGG
>CAZYGL010000136.1:0-4910 GCA_964647335.1 uncultured Syntrophomonas sp.
TGTGGCTCATGGACTTGAGGGGATGGCCATAACCGATCATGACACCATGGACGGCTTGGCTGCCGCCCGTGATTTCATTGCCGCGAATCGGATCAGGATCGAATTTATACCCGGTATTGAGCTCAATACTGATTACGGTGAGGATGAGGTCCATATCCTGGGCTACTATATCGGGTATGAACAACAGGCCATGGAAGCACGCCTGACCGAAATCCGCCAGGCCAGGTACGACAGGGCGGAGAAAATGGTGGACCGACTGCAGCAGCTGGGACTTGACCTGGATATGGGGCACGTTAGAGCCTGGGCCCAGGGAGAGCTGATCGGGAGGCCCCACATTGCCAGGGCCTTGCGGCAACAGGGCTGGGTCACTACCGAAGAAGAGGCTTTTGCCAGGTATATCGGTCGTGGTCAGCCGGCCTATGTACCGCGCTATAAATTCACTCCCCAGGAAGCCATCGGCATGGTTAAAGAGGCAGGGGGGATTTCAGTTTTAGCCCATCCGGGTTTGATCCAGGATAAGCAAAAAATTTTCGAGGTAATTCGTATGGGTATAGAGGGACTTGAAGTCTATTATCCGGAACACAGCCTGCAACAGACCCATGAATTCAAGGCCCTGGCAATATCCCGCAGTCTATTGATAACAGGCGGATCCGACTATCATGGTGCAGACAGCAGCGTAAACCGCAGCCAAATCGGTCTGTGCGGGATAGATGCCGCAGCGATGGGAATTATAAGGGATTATCACCGCTCCCAGCGCGGACTGATGTAATTTCTGGTGTAAAAAAGCAGGAATTTGGGCCGAGCATGTAGAATGTAGATGGCTAGTGTGCCTGTAGACCGTCTTTAAAACACGAAGGGAATGGTAGAATGAGGAAATTTGGGCTGATAGGCCTATTGGCTCTGGGTTTGTGCTTATTAAGCGGGACCAGTGTCTATGCAGCTACTACTTATACGGTGAAGTCCGGGGATTGCCTGTGGACCATCGCCAATAAAACCGGGACCAGTGTTGCCACTATCAAACAAGTGAATAATCTGAACAGTGACTTGCTGCAGATCGGACAGGTATTGGTCTTGAGCAGCACCGCAAATACGACCCCGCCCCCAACGGCAACAGTGCCGGTTCCAGCACCAGCTCCTGCCTCGTCTGGGTCGTCGATTTATATAGTCCAATCCGGGGATAACCTATGGAGCATAGCCCAACACTACGGGACCACTGTCGACAATATCATGGCCCTTAATTCTTTGAGCAGTGACCGGCTGCAGGTAGGGGACCAGTTGGTAGTAAGCGGAACAGCTCCCGCTCCGGTGGCGGCGCCGGTGGTCTCCAGAAGCGGGGACAGTGTAACCGGGTCGAGAATCATCGAGAAAGCGGCTAAATACCTGGGTACTCCCTATGTATATGGCGGTTCCAGCCCGGCTGGGTTTGATTGCTCGGGATTCACCCAGTATATTTACAAGCAATTCGGCATATCCTTGTATAGGACCGCAGCCTCCCAGTACGGCCATGGTGTACAGGTCAGCAAATCCCAGCTTGTTGCCGGGGACCTGGTATTTTTCAAGTGTGGTGGCAGCACCATAAACCATGTGGGTATTTATTGCGATAATGGCCAGTTTATCCACTCCAGTTCCCCCAGCAGCGGCGGAGTAATATATTCTTCTCTGACCAGCGGTTACTATGCCAATACATATGTGGGGGCACGCAGGATTGTACGCTAGGTAACAGAGGAGGATTAGAATGGAGAAGAATCTGCTAGGGCTGCCCTGTTCCATAACCGACACCGAAGCGTGGAAGGATTTGGAGTCCAGGGAATACCTGATAGGCGCGGACCGATTGCTGGCAGAAATTATGGAGAAAAAACTGTTCAGCAATGTGGAGATAATGTGGATACTGAAAAAGATGGTCTATTACTACGGCAGCAAGGACAACCTGCTCAAGCTGGCCCCGCCAGAGCGCTTGCTCATGAATATGAATGATATCTTAAGGGCCTTCTATATATTTTTTGATGCCCAGAGCCCTGAATTGGACGACAATATCCGCAGCTACATCAGTGCCAGGCTGACAGATGCGACCTGGGGCATAAGTGCGAGAACCCGCGAATATCTGTATAAAATCAATTAAGTCCGGTATTGCACCGTGATTTAAGCCATCCGAGAGGAACTATGAACAACAGCATGATCCGCAATACCGCCGCAAGGCGGTATTTTGCCGGGTATTGCAGGACAGGGAGGTGCTTTTTTGACAGAGCAGCAGCGTGAAAAGAATATCAAGGCGATCATCAGGCTGGAAGACAGGGTGGGGAAATGCGGGCGTTGTGCTCCTGTGATGAAATGCACGTCCAGGCCTGCGGTGGGCCGCGGTGATCTGGAGCCTGACACCATGATTGTGTTTGAGGCAGCCAATGATCTGAACCGCAACCAGCAGTGGATCGTCGGACTGCACAATTCAGTCAGGCAGCATTTCGGAGGGCAGCAGGTCTATCATACCTTTATGGTACGCTGCCAGTCCCGGGTCTGTCCCCAATCCCAGGGAAACGACTGTTTTCTCACCAGCCGCCTTCTGGACCGCAATGATATATGCCTGCTTAACAACCAGCCCTGTGATGGCATCGCTGTCAAGCCCACCAATGAAGCCATAATAAATTGCCTTACCTATTTGCTGGAAGAAATTGCAGCCTTAAAGCCAAGCCGAGTGATATTGATGGGATCAAGGGTGACTGATTTCGTGCTCAAGGCCTGCGGGGTCCATCACGAAACCTATGACCAGCCAGCTTACCGGGCGGGTGAACATCTTTTCATCATAGCCAAGGAGGAACACCGGGTGGACAGCAGTGAACTGCAGCACATGGCTGATGCGGTTGACGGCATGTGAGCTGTTAGGATTCGGCGGCTGTCAATTTGGCCTGACAGGCTTCACAATAGCCATAGACATCGAATTTGCACTCCAAATCGGAAAATCGTTGCAGCTCTTCCGCATTCAAATGCTTGAGAGGACAATGGTCCAAAGTCCAGATGCCTTTGCATGATTTGCAGATCAGGTGATGGTGGTGATTTTGGGATTTATTCAAGGAAAAGTACTGCAGGTTGTGGTCTACCTCTACCCTGCACAGTAGTCCCAAGCCGGTAAGAGTGTCCAGATTCCGGTATATAGTGGAAAAGTTGACCCCCGCATCTCTCTCGGTCACGTATTGGAACAACTGCTGGGCGGAAGCCCACCCGTTAACTGCCAACAGGCCTTCCAGGAGCAGGTGCCTGCTCCTGGTCAATTTATAGCCTTCCCTTTGCAGCCTTTCTTCCAACTCAACGATTTCGTTCATATGCTACGCTCCTGCCTTTTAACTGCCCATTGAGGTCTTTTTGAGAACCAAAACCTAGATCGAAGTTTGTATGCGATGGCGCTGCCTGGCTTTTTGCCCAACTGAGGCCAGGACATAAGCTATAACTGCTGTGATTACAATGGAAGCCCCGGTTGATATCTGCAGGGTGTATGACGCCCATAATCCGGTCAGGCAGAGTATGATCCCCAGGCCGATGGAGAATACCATTATTCGCGCTAAGTTGTAGGTAAACATGCGGGAGATAGTGGGGGGAACGCATAACAATGCCAGGATCAGGATGATCCCAACCACCCGGATTATGACAACCACAGTAACGGCTATCAATACGAAGGTCAGGTAATCGATAAGGGCCATATTAAGACCCAGGGCGGTGCTGAAATCCTCGTCGAAAAGATAAGCCTTGATCAGGTTGAAGTAGATACCCACTGTGCCGATGATGATCAAGTCCAGCCATACCATGTAGACCAGGTCCCGCCGGGAAACAGTCAGAATGTCCCCGAACAGGTAGGAACTCATGTCAGGAGGATAGCCCGGGGTAAAAGCTATGAATACAATTCCCAGTGCCATTCCCAGAGGCCAGAAGATGCCCACCAGCACGTCAGGATTGGTAGCTGTATTTCTCCGGATGGCAGCTATCCCCAGTGCAGCCGAAGTGGAAAAGCCCAGGGCCCCGATAATCGGCTCGATACCCAGGAAGTATCCCAGGCCGATGCCTCCGAAAGCAGTATGGGCGATTCCGCCGCTCATCATCACCATCTTCTTCTCGATGATTATGGTACCTATGATCCCGCAGGCGATGGAAGTCAGGAGTGCTGCGGCCAGGGCATGCTGGATAAACGCGTAGTGGAAAAGTGCGCTGGTCATGCTATACCCCCATATCGTGTTCACTCAGGACACGGTGCGGTACACCGTGGGCAATCAGTTCAACCGGGCAGCCGTAAAGCTGCATGACCAGTTCCCCTGATAAATGGGGATCACCGTGGTAATAAAGGGTTTGGTTGATGCATGCGATCGACTTAAGATATGAACTAACGGCCAGGGTATCATGAGTCACGATCAGGATAGTAACCTCCTGGTTCAATTCCTGCAAGAGGGAGTATATGTGGGAGCTGGAATGAGCATCCAAACTGGCTGTGGGTTCATCCAGCAGCAGCAGGCGGGGCATCACTACCAGGGCCCGCGCGATAAGGACTCTTTTGAATTGCCCGCCAGACAGCTGCCCGATCTGCCTTTCGGCCAGATCCTCTATTTCCAGTCTCCTCAGGTAGTCCTGCACGATTTGATGGTCTACAGGACTGTACCTGTGCATGAATCCGTGTTGGCCGACCAATCGCCCCATCAAAACTGCTTCCCGCACGGAAATGGGGAACTGCCTGTCAATGGAGGTGGTTTGGGGTACATAGCCGATCTTTTCCCGTGCTTGCCGGGGATCGGTTCCCAGCACTTCGATCCGCCCCTTGGCAGGGGGAGCCAGTCCCAGAATAGCCTTGAGCAGGGTACTCTTGCCGCTGCCATTGGGCCCGATAATGCCCATGAAATCACCGTAGGGGACAGACAAATCGATGTCCTTCAGGG
>CAZYGL010000137.1:0-4858 GCA_964647335.1 uncultured Syntrophomonas sp.
CTGCCTACATAATCAGCCATCTGGATCACTTCCGGCCGGCATTCCGGATGGACCATGACTTCGGCCCCAGGATGTTCCAGCTTGCGCAGGGCGATGGTTTCAGGCGTCAATGCTGCATGGATGGGGCAGCTGGAAGGGAAAAAGTCCATCTTGCGGTCCAATTGGCTCTGCACATAACGCCCCAGGTTTTCATCCGGGATGAAAAAGATGGGCACATCCTTGGGCAGTTTGCTGATAATCTTGACCGCGTTGGAAGAAGTGACGCATACATCGCTGACCGCCTTAATGGCAGCAGGTGTATTAACATAACTGACTATCAGGGCATCGGGATGCTGCTCCTTGTAGGCTTGGATATCCTCCACCCTGATAGCGTTGGCCATTGGGCATGTTGCTCCTGGTTCCGGGGTCAGGACCGTTTTGCCCGGACAGAGGATAGCCGCTGATTCGGCCATAAAATCCACCCCTGCCACCAGGATGGTGTCCAGGGGAGAGTTCTTGGCGGCAACAGCCATAGCGTAGGAGTCACCGACGAAATCAGCTATGTCCTGAATCTCGGGGACCTGGTAATAATGGGCGATGATATAAACAGACTTCTCTTGCTTGAGCGTGAGGATCCGGTCTATAATCTTCTGGTCGGACTGGGATTTCATTTCGATTCCTCCCTCCCCATGATCACCCTTTCGGGGTGGCTGTATATACTGTAGCGCTGGCCGCGGGCAAAACCCACCACCGTCATATTGAGCTCTTCCGCCAGGTCGATGGTCAGTCCGGTCGGAGCCGAACGCGATAGAACCATCGGAATATCGGCCCGGGCAGCTTTGAGCAGAATCTCAGATGCGATCCGGCCCGAGAGTAGCAGGCATTTGTCATCGGTGCGGATATGGTTCAGAAAAGCATAGCCCAGCACTTTGTCCACCGCGTTGTGCCGTCCGATATCATCGTAACGGCACAGGAAGCCCTCCTGGTCAGCCAGGGCTGCGCTGTGGACTCCGCCTGTCCTTTTGAATATGGTAGCCTGTTCCTCCAGGTTGTTGATCAGGTTCAGCAGGTGTGTGCCCTGGAAACTTATGGCTGTCGGCAGAGGCTTGGTTTTGCGGGCTTCGATTATGGCATGGAAGCCTCCCCGGTTTTTTCCGTAATAACCTGCGGTGTGGCGGCTCATATATGTCTCGGTCGGCGTATCGCTGCCGCTGGTTTCTATCCACAGGATGCCTTCTTCTTCCCGGAAGGCTATTTCCAGGATCTCTTCAGGTTTGTGGACTAGGCCCTCGCTGAGAAGAAATCCTGCGGCCAATTCCCGGAAAGCCCCCGGGGAACAGACCATGTTAGCTATTTCGACATGATTCAAATAAACAGTCAGTGGGATCTCCTGGACCACTGCATCCTGGATTTCTTCTACCAAACCGGCGTTATACTGGATTATCTTGCGCAGTTTTATGAGTTCTGCATCAGCCAAGTTGACTCCTCCTCTCCAATCCGTTAAACAGGCAAATCCAAAAGATCAGGCCTGGATCACATTCATCCGGTCGCCTGTCCCGATCCAGCCCGAATTCAATACCCGGGCGAATATTCCCTCGATGGGCATAACGCAGGTCCCGACCTGCTTCTTGATGGCACACCCTTGGTTGTGGCACTCCTTGCCGATCTGGGTCACTTCCATCTCGACCTCACCTACCTGCAATCGGGTGCCAATCGGCAGGGTGGCCACCTCGATCCCTGTCACAGTAAGGTTTTCGGCGAAATCTCCGAAGTCAACATCTGCCCCCATGGCCCGCATCTTGACAACGCTGGAAAGAGATAAAAGGCTGACCTGGCGATGCCAGTCGCCTGAATGGGCATCCACCTCGATGCCCCAATCAGCCCTGAGATAGGCCTTGTCTATTTTGTGTTTCTTAATGCCGCGTTTTTCAGAGATATTGACCGCCAGCACTTCTCCCGTTCCCCAACTCATGCGTATGCTCCTTTGACAATCAATTACTACGATTTCACTAAAGATTATAGATGATGGGGGGGAGGATGACAAGTTGCCATCCCGCTGGATGACTCCAGGGTAAATAGTAGAGCAGATCAGGCGCTTTTGGAGTATAATAATTTACGTTGAGGAGGTGGCAAAATGCTGGAACAACCCCGCTGGGGATTTTTCGATGTGATCCTGGTGTACCTGGGCATATTAGGGATTACACTCCTGGGCAGCATCATTCCTCTGCGACTGGAAATGGGGATCACCGCTTTTTTCTTGTTGACTTTTTCCATCCAGTTCTTGGCTACCGTCTCTTTTGTATACCTGTTCGCGGTAGTCCTGCCCCGGGGAAGCTGGTCCGACCTGGGCGTAAGAAAGCCCCGCTGGCGGGACCTGAGGTCCTATGGACTGGTGGGTGGTCTTTTGCTGATAGTTATGGTTATGCTGATGGGGATTGTGATAAAATACATCCAGCCTGACCTGCCCCCCCAGGAGATAGAGGAGCTTTTGCGTTCGGTGACCCGGCTTCCCGATGTCCTGGCCATCTGTTTTGCAGCGGTGGTGATGGCCCCGGTAGCGGAAGAGCTTTTCTATCGTGGCATGATCTATCCTTTGTTTAGAAAATACCTGGGCCCCAGGGGAGGGGCGATTCTGGCCGGGCTAGTCTTCGGCTTGGCCCACTATGACCTGTGGCGGGCTTTGCCTCTGGCGGTTGGTGGAATTGCCCTGTGCTACTTCTACGAAAAGAGTGACAGCATCCTGGTGCCGATGGTAGCCCATGGGGTATGGAACGGCTTCATGTGTTTGGTCATATATTTCAGTGTACTCAGTAATCTGGTATAAATAGTCTAGGGGAGTGAAAAAAGTGCCGATTTATGACTACCGGTGTGAGAATTGTGGACGATTCGAGAAAGTCCAGAAGATAACCGAATCAGCTCTGGAAACCTGCCCCACTTGCGGGGGAGCCTGTGAACGGCTTATCGGCAAGAATGTGGGGGTGGTGTTAAAGGGATCCGGCTTCTATAGGAACGATAAAAATTTCAAGGACCAGGTGCGCTCCTATAATAAGGAACGACAGGTCGACAACCAGGCCATCCTGGACGGAGATGTCAAAGGATTCGTGGAGCAATCCGAATCGACCACCAAGAAGATCATGGAATCCTGAGCCGGTCTCCCTAATAATGAAGACCGGCCAAGGGAATCTCCCCTTTCTAAAAACAGCCGGTAACAACTGGCATAAGGTGGTATGGAAGTGCTGAAGGCGATAACCTTCGATTTCTGGGATACACTCTACAAGGCTCCGCGTATGCAGGAATTAGGAGACCGGAGGGTGGCTTCTCTCCAGCACACATTGCAGCAAATGGGGCATCCGCTTGGCAGTGACTCCATCCGGACCGCGGTTCTGGCTGCCTCACGCTTTGCCCTCCAGTACCAGCGCGATCATGGGCTCGACATAACTGCCCGGGGACAGCTGGACTGCATTTTGCAGTACCTGCAGGTCGACCTGGACCGGGAGGAATGGACCAAGGTCTATGAATTATATACCACCCAACTCAGGGATCATCCCCCGGAGATGAACGACGGCGTCTCTGATACGTTGCCTCTGCTGGCGGATAAATACAAATTGGGTGTCATCTGCAATTCCGGCACCAGTCCGGGGTTAATTTTGCGCGAGTTAATGCACAAAGACGGCATCCTGGCGTGCTTTGAATTCCTGGTTTTTTCCGACGAGGTAGGCTGGGCCAAACCCAATCTGAAGATCTTCCAGTATGCCCTGGACAACCTGCAGGTGAAGAACCACGAAGCTGCTCATGTGGGCGATGACAGCAGCACCGACGTGTTCGGAGCCAAGAATGCCGGCATGAAGGCAGTATGGCTGGCTCCCTTATTGGACGAGCGTTGTACAGATTGTGACTACAAAATAAATTCCATCAGCGAATTGATCGCCCTATTTGCCACCTAGTCCGGGCCGCAGGCTGAGAAAAGAGCAACGAAAATGAAAAACATCATTATTTATACCGACGGAGCCTGTTCAGGCAATCCGGGTCCGGGCGGCTGGGCAGCAGTCCTGCTCAGCCAGGACAAGAAAAAAGAGATCCGGGGTGGAGAGCGTGAGACCACCAACCAGCGCATGGAGCTCAAGGCGGTCATTGAAGCCCTTCGAGCTCTTAAGGTCAAGGACTGGGATGTGATCGTTTATTCTGACAGCGCCTATCTGGTTAATGCCTTTCAGCAGAAATGGCTGGACAAATGGCAGAGAAACGGCTGGCGCAACAGCAAAAAAGAGCCGGTAGCCAATCAGGACCTGTGGCAGGAGCTCCTGCGCCTCACCAGTCTCAACCGGGTAAAAATCGTCAAGGTCAAGGGCCATGACGGCGAACTCTACAACGAGCGCTGCGATGAACTGGCCCGCCAGGCGATTAAGGAGCTGTAGAGTTGAACACCAAAAAGGGTGCGGTGGAAATATACCTGGACACGGAGGCCGGCCGCGAGGGTTTGGGCCTGCGCATAAACGGGGAAGCCACAGTTAAGGATCTCCTTGACGCCTGGCAGCCCCTGTGTGATGACCACACTATCTTCAAATCTTATGCAGCCGGGAATTATGCCAGCTGCAAGGGCTGCCTGCAGAATTGCTGTGCCACCGCCTACGTTATCCCCGATCTGGTCTCATTCAGGAAAATGGCTGCCCTCAAGGGACTGGATTATGCAGAATTCATCGCCCGCTATTTCCAGCCCGAGAAGAAGTCTGCTGGCTTGCTGCGGATGCTGCCCGATCCCTGTGTATTCCTGAATGATTCCATCTGTACCATCTACCCGGTGCGCTCCCTCATCTGCCGCCTCTACATCTGCACCCCTTTGCTGGGGGATACGGAACAGCTCATCTATGAGATCGCCTGG